>NC_013852.1 GCF_000025485.1 Allochromatium vinosum DSM 180
TTCACACAGGAGTCCGTCGATCATGCCCGTCTATCTGTGCACCTGCGGAACCAGTGCCGCCAAGAAATTCTTTGGACAAACACCCCGCTTCGATGCCGCCTGGGTGACTGAACACGGCGGGGTCGAGGCGGCTTCCAAGGTCATCTACGACACCTTCCGCACCGCCCGCCTGGACGATGAAGTCGCCCTCAAGCGCGACCTCTCCGCCGAGATCCATTCGCTGGCCCGCATGGGCGTGAACGACAAGGACACCGTGGTGCTGTTCAGTTCCGAGACCGCCGACGGACAGGCCTGTGCCTGGGCCGTCAAGCGTTACCTGGAGCAGGCGCGTCCGGGGATCCTCTGCCGGATCGAGGTCGTGGCCGGTTTGCAGGTCACCGATGCCCACGTCTTCCGCACCGCCGGGGTGCTCAATTTCACCAAGGCGGTGCTGCACGAGATCGACGCCAACGGCACCGGGCAGTGCGTGCTCAACCCCACGGGCGGCTTCAAGAGCCTGGTGCCCTACACGGTGCTGATCGGGATGCTGCGCGGGGTGCCGGCCAAGTACATCTTCGAGCAATCCAGCGCCCTGATTCCGCTGCCGATGATGCCGGTGGAGTTCGCCCGCTCGCGGCTCGAACCGCTGCGCCCGCTGTTGGAGCGCATTCAGAACGAGACGGCCATCCCGCGCGCCGAGCTCGACAAGGCGCTGCCGTCGTTCGAGGAACGCGAGATTCTGGACTCCCTGTTCGAGGATGTCGGTCAGGGACAAGTCAGTCTGTCGCCGGTCGGCTTCCTGATCTGGGAAGAGCTGGAGCGGCCCACGGCCCTGGTGCCCTTCCTGTCGCGCCGGGCGCTCGATGATCTGCTCAAGATGCGCGCCACCGAGGGCACGGCCCCGGATGATTACATCACGCGCGTGGCCCGCTCTCCCGAGCAACTGGCGATCGGTAAACATGAGTCATGGAGCAAGGGACTGTTCTGGCTCAAGCGTGGCGAGCATACCCGCGACCGCTATCTGGTCTCGGTCGAAGGCTGGCGGTTGCTGGTGTGGCGGATCGTCGATCATGACGAGTACGACGACCTGCTGACCCAGAACCGCAAGACCGATGCCGGGGCGCGCGTGGTGGCCGAGCGCCGCGAGAAGTATGCCCCCTTTGTCCGCCTGGAACTGTACGAAGACTGATCCGCCGCTGAGACCACTACACGGAGCTTTTGACATGCGTCGATCTACCCTGGAGCTTGATCCGAGCGTTGCCTTGAGCGCGTGGTCTGAAACCACGGCGGCCAACGCCGATCCCTGGACCCATTACGTCTGTAAGCTGGTCACGCCGCTGTATGGCGGCGGGGTTCGGGCGGCGGAAGTCGATACCGGGATGCCGATCCGCGCGGCGAGTATTCGCGGTCAGCTGCGCTTCTGGTGGCGGATCGTCGCCGGTCCCTTCGCCTCGCCGGAGGCGATGTTTCAGCGCGAAGCGGCGATCTGGGGCGGGATCGCCGCGAGCGGTCCGAGCGCGAGCCGGGTTGCCGCTCGGGTCAAAGCCAAACCCGTTCAAGCGATGCACCTCAGCGCGAAAAGCCAATTCGCTGGCTTGCCGGCTTACGGACTCATCCTCGATCCGGGCGCGGATCCGATACTCTTGAAGTCTGGCTATTCGTTTGAACTCTCCGTGCGTTGTGCCTCAGATCTGACATCACAACAGTATGACGAAGTGCAGACCGCGCTGCGTTGGTGGGCAAGTTTCGGTGGTGTGGGCGCACGGACGCGGCGCGGATTCGGCGCGGTGCAGGTCGGCATGCTCAAGCCGGTGACCCCGGAGGAGGTGGCCCAATGCGGTGGCCGCCTGTGTGTGGCGCCAAGCGGCTCGAACGAGATCGATGCTTGGGAAACGTCCGTCAAAAAGCTACAGCGGTTTCGTCAAGGTCCGAATCTAGGTCGCAACCCCGGCCAAGGCAATCGGCCCGGACGCAGCCGCTGGCCGGAGCCCGACACCATCCGGCGTCAGACGCGGCGACATGCCAAAAACCATGATCCCGAGCATCCGGTGGATGGCGCTTATCCCCGCGCCTGGTTCGGATTGCCGATCATCTTTCATTTCAAGGATGCGGGCGAACCGAATGATTCGACCTTGATCCCGGATGGCGAGCGTGATCGCATGGCCAGTCCACTCATTCTGCGTCCCTACTGGAGCGGACAAAAATGGCATCCGTCGGCACTGCTGTTACCGGGTTGGGAACGACGCACTACCGAGTTGCGCGTCGGCTTCGGAAACGGCCCCTTCCGTCGCGCCTGGCCCGCCGACCCCGCCGAACGCGCGCGTCTGGCAGAACAGATCAAACCGATGGCCGGTCGCGGCGATGATCCGCTGACGGCGTTCATGGACTATTTCGAGCAGGACTGACCCATGCCCCAGTATCTCGTGACCCTTTCGCTTGGCCCGGTGCAGAGCCTGATCGAGGCGGCCCGGCGCACGCGCGATCTCTGGTGCGGCTCCTGGCTGCTGTCGGAGTCGGCGCGGGCGGCCGCGCGGGTGCTGCATCAGGCCGAACCCGGCTGTCTCATCTTTCCCTGTCCCGAGAAGCCGGATGAGGAACTTGAGCCGCAGACGGAGCCGCGCGACAGTGCCAACATCGCCAATATCCTGCGTGCCAAGGTCGAATTGCCGAATGCCGACGCCGCCCGTGCCCTGTGCGAGCGGGCCAAACAGGCCGCCGCCCAGCGTCTGATCGACCTGGGTGAACAGGCGCGCGGCCGGCTCAAGGTCAAACTGCGTGATGAGGTCTGGCAGGCGCAGATCGGCGACCTGCTGGAAGGGTTCGCTGCCTGGGTCGAGATCCCCGCCGGGGACGACGCTTACACTCAGGCCGGTGCCAAGCTCGGCGCGACTCTGGCGGCACGCAAGGCCACGCGCGATTTTAGTCCCGCTGCGCCTCTGAAGACACCAGGCTTGCCCAAGTCCTCGCTCGATGGCGCACTGGAAACCGTGTTGCCCGAATACTGGCATGAGGAGCATCGCGCTCGCCGTCAGCTCGGCCTCTCGCGCGGTGAGCAGCTCGATGCACTGGGTGTGATGAAGCGGATGGCCGGCCAGGTCGAGCAGTTCACCCCCTACTCGCGCGTGGCCGCCGATCCCTGGATCCGCACGCTCGAGCCCGAGCAGCAACAGGCCCTGAGCGCGGCCTACGAACCCATTGTGAAGTCGAGGCTGGCCACCCGTGTCAGCGGCAATTGCGGCGCCTACGAGGCGCTTCCATACGATGCTCAGATGCTCTACGACTTCCGTCTCGACAATGCGCTGGCGGCCAAGGGCGAAGACGCGGCCGAGCCGGAGGAGCGTGAAGCGCTCTTGAAGCTACAAAAGGTCATGAAGTCACTGCCGGCGGAGAAGGGCGCCCCGGTGCCCTATGCCGCGATCCTCAAGGCCGACGGCGACCGCATGGGGGCGCTGCTGCAACGGGCCAGGCAGGCGGCGGATTCACGGGAGATTTCCAAAGCGCTACATGGCTTTGCCTCCGATGTCCGTAAACTGGTACGCCAACACCATGGCCATGCCATCTATTCCGGCGGCGACGACGTGCTCGCCCTGGTGCCGCTGCCGGAAGCCTTGGCCTGTGCGCGGACACTGGCCGAGGCCTTCGCGAAGGCACTCCAGCCGGTGGCCAAGTCGCTCGGACTCAACGCCGCCGAGCATCCGACGCTCTCCGTCGGACTGGCCATCGGCCATCTGATGGAACCGCTGGGTGCATTGCGCAAGCGAGCCGGTCACGCCGAGCATCTGGCCAAGGGCGACGGATTGCCGCCCGACAAGACGCGCAATGCGCTGGCCATCGTGCTGGGGATTCGCTCCGGCGGCGAGCTCGAATGGCGGGCCAACTGGGACGACAGCGAAGCGCTCGCCGAGCTTGAGGTCTTCACCGTCGCCTATCGCGATGGTCAGCTGTCGAGCCGCGTAGCTTACGATCTGCGCGCCATCGACCGGCGTCTGGCCTGGATGCGTGACGATGGCAGTGCGGCCGCAAAAGGAATGCGTGAAGCCGAGGTCGCCCGGATGCTCGACCGCGCCCAGGCCCGTGGCGGGACTGAAGCCCTGGAGACGGCGCAGCGCCGCGCGATCCTGACGGCGGCCCGTCGCCAGTCGCTGGCCACACTGGCCGACACATTGATTCTGGCGCGCTGGCTCTCCGCCCGCACCGTCGCCGATCTGGGAGTACGCGACCAATGAGCAAGAAGGGCAAGAAGCAACCCAAGATCAATTACAACAAGCAGCAGCGCCTGCAGGGCCAGTCGAGCGCGGCGCAGGCGACACCCGCCGCCCAGTCCGCCCGCGTTCAGCGCGAGGCGCCCAAGTCCGCTGCCCCCAGTCCGATCGTCAGTCTGGAGCCGCTGGCCCCGCTGATCGTGCGTTCGGGGCGTCCGTTCGACGATCAGGCCGGCGCCGATGCGCCGCGTTTCCCGCCGCCCTCGACCCTGGCCGGTTGTCTGCGCACGGCGTGGGCGCGGGCCAATGATCAGGCGTTTGGTCCCAAACTCGCTGAACTGGCCGTGGCCAGTCCGTTTCTCGCCCGCGTCGACAACACGGGAAATATCGTGCGGCGGCTCGCGCCCAAACCGGCGGATGCCCAGTATTTCGGGCATGACAAGGAGGCTAGGTGTCTGCGCCTGGAGCCGAGTCGCTTCGAGGATGGCTGTAACGCCGATCTGCCCGATGGACTGCGCCCGCTGCGGCTGTCCGAGACGATCCAGGGCAAGGCGAGCAAGGGGCCGGCCTGGTGGGACTGGGAGGATCTGATCGCCTTTCGTCAGGGCAAGACGCTCGACCACAAGGAACTGACCAAGCGCGGTTGGTCCCCGCCCTCCGGGGATCGGCGCACCCATGTTGCCATCGACGCCGTGACCCAGGCGGCTGAGTCCGGACGGTTGTTCCAGACCGAAGGACTGGATCTGGAGCCGGACAATCCGACGCTGAATCAAACACTGAAGCAGAAGCAGACCCCCGACCACTCTGCCTCGGGTACCTTGCGTCTCCTTGCACGTTTTGCCGAGCCGCTGCCCGGCGGACTGGTCCATCTGGGCGGGGAACGGCGTCTGGCCCGTCTGCATCCGGAACCGGAGACGGCTTGGCCGACTCCGCCGGCGACCTGGTTCCAGGATATCCACACGGCTGGCGGTCTGACCCTGACGCTGCTCACGCCTGGGGTGTTCCAGGCGGGCTATCGCCCCGGCTGGCTCGATGCAACGCTGACCGGCGAGCCGCCGATCGCTCCCGGTGTGCGGCTGCGACTGGTCGCCGCCGCCGTCGAGCGCTGGCAGCCGCATTCGGGCTGGGATCTGCTCAAGAAAGAACCGCGCCCGACCCGCAAGCTGGTGGGGGCCGGAGCGACCTACTGGTTCCGCCTGCTCGAACCGACCACCCCCGAGGCGCTGGCTCCGCTGTGGCTGGCCAGCCTGTGTGACCTGGAACAGGACCGGCGCGACGGCTTCGGCCTGGCCCTCCCCGCGCCCTGGAAGATCGACTGAACCTGACATCGACGAACTGCCGGCCAAAGGACGACATCATGCACTCACGACTCTTTCATCTGCACACCCTCTCGGCGCTCCACTGCGGAACCGGTCAGTCGGTCGGCGTGGTCGACCTGCCGATCGCCCGCGCCCGCGCCACCCAGCTGCCGATCGTGCCCGGCTCCTCGTTACGCGGCGTTCTGCGTCAGGAGATCGGCGCGCGGGATGCCGACCTCGAACGCGCGCTGTTCGGTCCCCGAACCGTCAAGGACAACGCCGGCAGCTTCGCCGGGGCGCTGGCCGTCGGCGATGCCCATCTGCTGGCCATGCCGGTGCGGGCGCTGGCCGGTATCCTGTGCTATGTGACCGCGCCCTTCATTCTGCGCCGCTATGCGCGCGATCTGGCGGATGTGGGACTGAAAACGCCTGAGATTCCCAGTCCCGCCAATCGTGAGCACGCCCTCGTTCCGACCGATTCGGTCAACCTGCTCGACACCACCCTGGTGCTCGAAGACCTCGATCTGGGTGCTCAACGCAACGCCCGAACGCAGGAGTGGGCCATGACCATCGCCGCACTCATTCACCCGAACGATGCCACGGGGCAGCGTGACTTCATCGAGCGCTTCGCCATCCTGCCCGATGACATTCTCGGCTATCTGAGCGAGACGGCGACCGAACTGCGCACCCGCATCAGCATCGACCAGGACACGGGTACGGTGAAGAAGGGCGCGCTCTGGTTCGAGGAGCATCTGCCCGCTGAGTCGGTGTTGTGGGGGCTGTATGCGCTGAGCGACTCCAATGAGCCGAACCAAAAGCGGACTGCCCATGAACTCGCTCAGGCCCTTCCGTCCGGCTCCGCGCTGCTGCAACTCGGCGGACAGGCCGGCGTCGGACGCGGTCTGGTGCGGCTGCTGACGCAGGAGGTGGCGGCATGAAGATGCGCGCCCACCAGGTGGCAACAGCGGCCTATGCGTGTGTCGAGGCCCGCAAGGATGAACCCAATAAGAAGAAGTACGGGGCCATCGCCCACAAGCTGCCGGGGATGATCCTGCAGAACGGTCTGGCTCAGGCCACGGGGTTTCTGCTCGCCAAGGGGGCCGGCGCCCCTGAGCATTTGATGCTGCTCGATGATCTGAAGGAGGTGCTGCGCGCCGGCGGAACGCTCACGGTCACGAGCGGCGAGGCCCTGCATCGGGAGATCATCGGCGCGGATCTGGCCAAGACCCTCAAGCTCACCCGCGCGGCGCTGGAAGCCTCCGGCTGGATCAAGCGCTATGTGCAGGGTGTGCTGCGCGTCACGGCGACCGGTGATACCAGCAACGGCGAGGAGAACTGAGTATGGCGACGCAACTCATGCGCGAGGCGCTGCGCCCGCTGTATCACAGTGCGCGCGAGGCGCATCCTGGATTGCTGATTCAGCGCGGCTATCCGGTCTATGACCAGGAGACCGAAGAGGGCCGCGAGGCCAAGACCCGGCACCTGCAACGGATCTGTGCCGTCACGCCCACGCCCTTCTATCACAACGCCTATCAGCGCTGGCGGACGGCGACGGCCGATCCGTTGCGCTTTCGTCAGATCCAACTGGCGCTGGAGTCACGCCTGTTCATCGGTCTGACCGGCGGCGGGATGCTGGAAACGGGGTGTGCGATCAGCCACAGCTACGGGATGCCCTATATCCCCGGTTCCAGCGTCAAGGGTGTGGTGCGGGCGCATGTGTGCGGTAGCCCGTTTGCCGATAAACATCCGGAGGTGATCGCTGAACTCTTCGGTGCGGAGGCGGATCCGATGCCGGAGGCGCCCTATCCGCAAGGGCTGTCGGGACTGGTGAGCTTTCACGATGCCTGGTGGGTTCCGGGTTCGGCGGAACGTCCGTTGGTCGAGGAGATCGTCACCACCCATCATCTGGAGTATTACGGCAGCGAGGGCCGCACGCCGGCCACCGATTTCGACAGTCCCATCCCCAATGCCCAGATCGCCGTTCAGGGGCACTGCCTGTTCGTGCTGGAAGGGCCGCCGGCGTGGCTGGATCTGGCCCAACAGATGCTGATCGCCGCGCTTTCCAAACGCGGCATCGGGGCCAAGACCCGCACCGGTTATGGGTTGTTCGATTTCAATCCGCAGAAACCCGCCGGTCCGGTTTGTGCCTGGGTGAATGAAACGATTGAACGCTTGGCCCAGCAGAACAAGACCAATTCCGAGGAAGTATTGCGCAGCAAGGGGCTGGCGGCTGAATGGGCGGCACTGACGGATGCGGCACTCAAGGCCGAGGCATTGGAGGATATTCGGTCACGCTGGCAGGAAAAAGAACGCGATTGGTGGGATAATCCACCCGGCAAATCCGCCAAGCAGGCGCGTGCGCTTTATGATGAATGATCATAGCTTGAAAGCAAGTTCGGCGTGGATCTTGCATTTCCGTTCCTGAATGTCTATGATCGAGCAGCCGGAAAAACCTGTGGAGATCGTGATGGATATGTGGCGATTGTCGCCGATCAGACGCGAAACGGATAGTGAAAAAAAATTATCCACAGGTGGGTTCGGCACTGAGACCCGAATTGAGGGGATTAAGACTTTGAGTTCGATGCTGCTTAAACTGATCGAAAAGTTCGGCACTGAGACCCGAATTGAGGGGATTAAGACTCCATTATAAATATCAGCTCCACAAATAGGGCAGTTCGGCACTGAGACCCGAATTGAGGGGATTAAGACCCTCCTCGGAGGCATCCATAGCCTCTTTTGCAGAGTTCGGCACTGAGACCCGAATTGAGGGGATTAAGACGGAAACAACGATGTCTTCCAGGTCATTGCCGTTGTTCGGCACTGAGACCCGAATTGAGGGGATTAAGACATATGGTGTGCTCCTTCGCCCAAGATCTTGAGGGTTCGGCACTGAGACCCGAATTGAGGGGATTAAGACATGAGCGCGAGTGAACATATCCATCACACCCCGTTCGGCACTGAGACCCGAATTGAGGGGATTAAGACCGTGTCCTCTGCCCATTTCTTGAACTCCCGGGTTCGGCACTGAGACCCGAATTGAGGGGATTAAGACCCTTGTTACATCCCGTCCAAGCGTCTTCGTAAAAGTTCGGCACTGAGACCCGAATTGAGGGGATTAAGACCGGGATTGAGCGCTTAATAACGGCCATGACTGGGTTCGGCACTGAGACCCGAATTGAGGGGATTAAACCGCGCCCAGTTCGAGAAACGTTTTTTGTAGTTGAACATGCGACTAAATTCGCATCTAAAATCTAAAGCAAAATGACGCATCTCACACTGAACGCAGTTTAAGACCGTGGGTGACAATCCCGTACCCACAATTTAAAAGAGGAGTATTGTCATGGGTGATAATGACTTTGTTACTGGGTTTTTTTAATTAACTGTCCATTTTCTATACCGCTCTCATTTGATTTTTTCGCTGATGGACATTTTGTGACACATCGACCAGATCTGTAGAATCTTCGCCATGTCTGACTACTGCCTTACTGACAAGCAACTCGCGGAACTGCGTGCCGCCCACCGAGGCACGCGCGATAAACGCGAGGCAGATCGGATCAAGGCGGTGGTTCTGCTCGCGACCGGCTGGACAGCTGAGCAAATCGCCGAGGTGCTGCAGATCGACCCGAATACGGTGCGCAATCATTTCAAGCGCTATCGCCAGGATGGCCTGAAATCGCTGGGGCAGGTGGCGTTTCGTGGCAGCGCCTGCCAGCTTGAGGCGGCGCAATTGGCGTGCTTGGAAGCGCACCTGCAACGCCACCTCTACCTCAGCGCCAAAGCTGTCGCCCGGTGGGTCGAAGACACCTTTGACGTGGCCTACACCACCAGTGGCATGACGGCGCTACTGCATCGCCTGGGCTACGTCTACAAGAAACCCAAGCTCATCCCAGGCAAGGCCGATCCCGCGGCCCAGAAAGCCTTCCTCGCCGAGTACGAAACCCTCAAGCACACCAAGGGCGAGGCCGATCCCATCTATATTCATGGACGCGGTTCACCCGCCGCACAATCCGGTCATCGCCCAGGGCTGGATCAAGCGCGGCGAGGATCGCGAGATCCGTTCCAACACCGGGCGGCGGCGCGTCAACATCAACGGTGCCATTGACCTCAAGTGCCTCGAACCCGTTGTCCGTTTCGACGACAGCATCAATGCCGTCTCGACCATCGCGCTATTGCAGCAACTTGAGCAGCGGCACCCAGACGCGGCGGTGATTTGCGACAATGCGCGCTACTATCGCTCCAAGGCGGTTCGTGAGCACTTGGAGACATCACGCGTGCAACTGGTCTTTCTCCCACCTTATGCGCCAAATCTCAATTTGATCGAGCGATTCTGGAAGTATTTCAAAAAGACGGTGCTCTATAACCGCTATTTCGAGTCGTTCGGTGACTTCAAAGCCGCTTGCGAAAATTTCTTTTGTCACCCGAACCAATATCGTGGTGACTTACGATCGTTGCTGACGGAAAACTTCGCCATTGTCGGCGAGTGAAAAAACGAAAAATTGGTATTAGATCGGTATACTTCCCGATTGCTGCCGGACAGGACCGCTCAAGTCGGGGAACAGTTGATGGACACTTTCTAAGCTTAGCCAGGCACGGAAGGTTTTTATCCCTCCGCGCCTTTCGGATTGAGCCCCCCATCCGTGAGGATAGAAAGGCCAAACGACATCAACAGGCATGCCCTGTTTTGGCAATACGCTTTCGCCGTGAGAATCTGCAACCGATGAACTGGAGGATGGAGCGGCAGGCGGATGACCTTCGGGTGTGGATTCAGCGCACACCCGATCAGGATCTGCTGCCCGAGCTGGTGAAGCTGGAACTGTCACTGGGATCGTCGCCGATCCACTCCATGACACTCGCCTTCGATCCCGGAGTTGAAATTCCCCGCGAGCGGCTGGAACGCCTGGATTACCGTCCCTCGGCACCCCGCGAATACATCAAATCCCTGCCGCACCGCCGCTCGGTGCGCTTCTCCATCACCGAGAAATGCAACTACCGCTGCTTCTTCTGTCACGAAGAAGGCTTGGACATGGATCGGGAGCGGCAGAAAACCGAAGAAGCGGCCTTGTTCAAGGTCTTCGACCAGCTCAAGGCACTGGACTATGACGATCTCACCTTCACCGGCGGGGAGCCGTTGCTGAAGTGGCGTCAGATTCTGCGCGCCCTGGAGTACATGCAGGCGATCGGCTACCGGCCGGACGTGAAATTCGTCAGCAACGGCCGGGTCTTGAACGACACCTTCATCGAAGGTCTGAAACGCTATCCGGGGCGGGTGCGCTTCAACATCTCGATGCACAGCCTGGATTCGGCCTGCTACGACCGGATCGTGCATCCGCTTTCCAGCCACACCCCCGGAACGCGCGACGATCTGGCGCACGTTCAGCACAACCTGGCCCGGCTGAACGCCGCCGAGATTCCCTTCAAGCTCAATTTCGTCCTGCTCAACGGCCTCAACACCTCAGCCGAGCAGATTGACCGGATCTTTGCCTATGCCCTGGCGTGCGGGGCGCGACGAGTCAAGTTTCTGGAGCTGCTGATCACCCGCACGCTCAAAGATCTGTATCCCTACTACTACCGGCTCCAGGCGCTCCGCGATCAACTGGGCGATCAGCTCACGCCGCTGGAATCCGGTCTACGGCGCACCGTCTACCGCTATCGCGATACCCCGCTGCTCGTCGAGCTTCAGAGCTGTACCTGTAGCCGTGGCTGCAATGTCTGTAGCCTCAACCGCGATGTGAACTTCACGGCCGAACAGCGCTATTTCCCCTGCTTCCTCCATCCCGAGGACGGGGTCGATCTCCGGGTTTCCAGCCTGAGCGAGGCGATCGACTCGGGCGCAGCCTATATCGCCGACATGGCGCACCGCTTTGGCGACCACAGCCCAATCATCATCCGCGACCACTATCTGACCCGTCAGGAAACGGCCTACTACTACGCGATCGCGCGTGACGACATCCCGCGCTTCGTCGCCCACATCGAGCACGCCTACGGCCTGGAGCTGCAACGCCACCGGCGGTTGCGCGAAACCTATTTCAGCGACGGCAGCGACGCCTTCGAGCGCTTCGAGTATGTGCGCAAGCTGGCCATCAACACCTACGACCATCAGGCCACCGAGATCACCCAGCAGCACCGTGTCGATCCCGCCGGGTCGGGATGCATCGAAACCGCCTTCGGCGAGGACAGCCCGGCCATCGCCGACATCGCCGACTACCAGCGTGAACTGGCCCAGCAGGGCTTCCACCGTGTCCTCCAGGTGGCCTGGGAACTCGACTACTACGGCTCCGGCGGTCAGCCCACCGGCGATCTGAGCCTCAGCCTCGGCCAGGTGCTGGGCGGCGAAATGGCCCTGGTGCGCAGCTGCCGTCCGCTCCAGGACGCGCCCTGCCCCTTGCGCCCGCTGACGCAGCCAGTTCCGGCCTGGCTGATGACCCATCACAAGCTTGTGGTTCCCACCGAACCGGCGGACTGAGGCTATCGTGGCGCTCCATCACCACCAGCCACACGGAGCTTCACGATGTCGATCCAACCCCAACACCGCCTGACCACCGCTCTGCGCGCCCCGCAACACGGCTCCCCGCTGTGGGCGCACGTCGGTGCACGCACCACCGCCCCGGCCCTGTGCGCCGTCCTCACCGCCGGCACCACGCCCCGGCGTCCGGAACTGGCCTGCTCGACCTCCATCGTCACCATCGTGTACTAACCGGGAGCTTCAGCCATGCGTACCCTGGCTCTGTGCGTCGGCCCCGGCCGGCTGCACCTGATTCCCGCCACGCAGGCGGACCTGATCGTCGCGGGCGCGGAGGCTGAACCGCCGCAGCGCCACGAGACCCCCGAGCGCCTGACCCTGACGGCACCGACGCAGACCCGGTTCGGTTTCAGCGTGCCGCCGGCCGTCGACTGGACGCTGCACGTCCCGCCCGACTTCGATCGCCTGCTCGTGCAGTCGGCGGGCACGACGGTGATCTCCGAGGGGCTGGCCTGGATCGATGTGCGCCTGGAGGGCGCCACCTCGCGCTTCGAGTGCCGCGCGCGCCATCTCGGCACGCTGTCGCTGGTCGGCACCGGGCAACAGGCCGACGTCCAGGTTGGACGCCTCGAGCGCCTGAGCCTCGATGGGCTCAACAACCGCGCCACGCTTGTGCATGCCGAAGCCTTCGCGCTGGAGCGTCACGGCCACGGACTGGGCTGTCAGGTTACGGCACCCAGCGCCCAACCCGGCACGGCGCATCGTCTGAACTGCCGGCTCAACGGTCTGCGTCAGGTGGTGGAGATCCGGCATGCGGCCTGATTCGGGCAACGCCCTGGTCTTCAAGCCGACCCGCGCCTGTCCGGCGCGCTGCGACTTCTGCTGCGATCCCAGCGAAGCGTCGCGCGAGCGCTTGCGCCGCACCGAGATGCTGGCCCTGCTGGAGCGTCTCACCGCGACCGTGCCGGGCCTGATCGGCACGGTCGGTTTCACCGGCGGCGAGCCGTTTCTGCTGTTCGACGACGTGCAGGCGGTGCTGGAGCGGGCCGCCGAATCGGGACTCGGCGGGGCGGTGGTCTCCTCGTCGCACTGGGCCACGAGCCGCGCTGAAGCGCACCAACGCCTGTCGACCCTGGCACAGGCGGGGCTGCAACGCTACTCGACCTCCTGTGATCCCGAACATCTGCGGTTTGTGCCGCTGGAGCGTATCCGTCATGCCGTGAGCGCCGCCCTCGAACTGGGGTTGGCGGTGACGGTGACGGGCACCTTCGCCGATCCCGGCGCGTCGGTCGCCGCCCTGCTCGGCGAGGATCTGGCCGCGCAGGTGGTGTGCGAGGACAAGCTGATCGCGCCCTTCGGACGCGCCGTCGGGCAGGCCGCCACCGCCCGGCGCTATGGTCTGCCGACCGATCCAGCCGCCTGGGGCTGTTATCGGCGTCTGGGGCACGACATTCTGGTGCAGCCCAACGGCGACGTGCTGCCCTGCTGCGCCACCAACAACACCATCAATCCTCTGGTGTTCGGCAACCTCCGCGCCGGGGATGACCCGACCGAGATCGTCCAGGCCATCACGCGCTCCTTTCTGCTGCGGGTGCTCAAGTTCGAGAGCTTCGCCACCCTGCGCGCGCTGGTGACGGCGCACGCGCCCGACTTGGAGTGGCCGGATCCGGCGCACGCCTCCGGCCCCTGTGGCTATTGCGCCGAGGTGTTCGGCGATGTCGAGCGCGCGACCGTCATTCTGGAGGCGCTGGCCCAGGCCCAGCCGGCCTACCGGCAACAGCTGGCCCGCCAGGCGGGGCTGTCCGAAGCGACCCTGAGCGCGCTGGCCGGGCTGTGAAGCGCGGCTACAAGCTTGTGACCGACACGCGATCCGTTGAGCCGGGTTAGCGTATCGGTCGCCACACAACAACCGACACGCCATCGCCTCAGCGGATGGCGACCCTCTTTGATCGATCGACACCGGATGGAGAACACCGCATGGCCCAGACACTGAACCAAGACACCCTCATGCAAGCCCTGGACTGGGCCTATGACAAGGCCGTCAATGGTGTGGCTGGCCTGGATTCGGCGAGCGATCTGGCACACGACTACATGCAGCGGAACGGATCGCGGCATGACCAGGCCCAGAGCCTGATCCGTTGGCAAAGTGCCAAGGCCGCGACCTCCGGGTTTCTGACCGGTCTGGGCGGCCTCGTGACGATGCCGGTCACCCTACCGGCAAATATCACCAGTGTCGTGTACATTCAGGTGCGTATGGTCGCCGCCGTAGCCGCGATGGGCGAATACGATATCCACGACGACCGCGTGAAGGTGCTGGTCTATGCCTGTCTGGCCGGAAACACCGCCAAGGACATCATCAAAAGTGCCGGCATCGTCGCCGGACGCAAGCTGACGGAGCAGGCGATCCGGGGCATCAGCGCCAAAACGATCACGGCCATCAATCAGAAAGTCGGGTTCCGGCTGTTGACCAAGTTCGGCCAGAAGGGTGTCATCAACCTGGGCAAGCTGGTTCCGGTGGCCGGTGGGGTCATCGGCGGGAGTCTCGATGCCGTCGCCACCCGTACCATTGGTCACATCGCCCGCGAGACCTTTATTGTCGCGGCGGACTGAGCGCCCAACCGAACAACGACCACACCCACCATTCAAAGGATACCCATGATGTCTCAGCACACCACGCCCCGCCGCATCCTGCTGGCCGTCACCGGCCTGACCCCGCAGATCGTCACCGAGACGCTGTATGCCCTGGCGTGCCGGGATGAGGATCCCTGGATCCCGGATGAGGTGCATCTGATCACCACCGCCACCGGCGCCGACAACGCCCGGCTTAATCTGCTGGCCGGTGAGCGTTGGTTCCATCGGCTGTGCGAGGACTATGGGCTACCGCCGATCGTCTTTACGCCCGAGCAGATCCATGTCCTTCAGGACGCCGAAGGCCGTCCGCTCGACGACATCCGCACCCAGGCCGACAACACCCTGGCCGCCGACTTCATCACCGAGACCCTGCGCGCGTTGACCGCCGACCCCAACAGCGAACTGCATGTCTCGATTGCCGGCGGGCGCAAGACCATGGGCTACTACCTCGGCTATGCGCTCTCGCTCTACGGGCGTCCCCAGGACCGGCTGTCGCATGTGCTGGTCTCCGATCCGTATGAGACCAACCGCGACTTCTACTATCCGACGCCCTACGAGCATCCGATCCACAGCCGCCGGGGTGACAAGGAGGTCACGGTCGATGCCCGGCACGCGCACGTGGATCTGGCGGATATCCCCTTCGTGCGCCTGCGCGATGGTCTGCCCGAGCGGCTGCGCACCGGACAGGCGGGTTTCACCATGGCTGTGGCCACGGCCAACCGTGGCCTTCAGGAACCCCGTCTGGTGCTGGATGTGGCGCAACAGCGCGTCTGGGCCGATGACGAAGAGATCGTGTTGAGCAAGACCCGGTTTGCCATCCTGCTGTGGCTGGCGGAACGGGCTAGGCGTGGAGAGTCCACGACCGACTGGTCGCAGCCCGAGGTAGCCCGCGAGTTTTTGTCCGATGTCGCCACCCGGATCTTCAACCCCAACGGCGGGGAGTATCAGCGCCTCGAGGAGTCGCTCGGCTGGCGGATCGCCAAGTCCTGTGAACCCAACGAATACTTCCAGCCCCACAAGGCCAATATCAACAAAGCCCTGACGCATACTCTGGGTAAACGCTCGGCTGAACGCTATCTGATCGGGATTGGGCGCGGCAAGGACAACAGCTTCCCGCTGGTTGCGGAACAGATCGAGATTCTGGGCGACTGAGACACCCATGTGCACGGGGATCGCTCTCACAAGCTTGTGAGACACGGTTGTTAGAGCGAAATACGGCATCCTTTTCTTCAACCTGAAGACATCCCTTCCATCCTCTAGGAGTACACAATGCCTTTCCTGATTCCGCTCTTCGCCGCCCTCGTTGCCCGCTTTGCGAGGCGTTTCCCGGATGCGTGACCGCCGGGGTCTTGTCGGCCCGTCCGGGTCGATCGGAAACCGGCTTCACACGCCTCTGAATTCCTGCCGTCGGAGCGCCGTCCCTGATCCGCGCTCCGGCCTGACCACATCCATTCACTCGTATCCTGGAGCACTCGCATGATTTTCCTGGTCCCGATCATCACCACCATCGTCTCCGGCCTGGCGAGCGGCTCCATCGACGTCCTCACCAACGATCAGAAGGCCCTGACCTAGCCCTCTGGAGCCGCCCGCCACGGGCGGCCATCGCCTCAGCCACGCCCTTGGTCTGTTCGATCCACGCCAAGAACCACGGAGGATTCCATGGCCACCTATTTCGTCTCCCGCCATCCCGGCGCCCATGATTGGGCCGCCGAGGAGGGGTTTGAGGTCGAGGCCGTCATCGTGCATCTGGACCCGGCGCTCATTCAGCCGGGCGATAGCGTCATCGGCTCGCTGCCGGTGAATCTGGCCGCCGAGGTCTGCGCGCGCGGCGCGCGCTATCTGAATCTGTCGCTGGATCTGCCGCCGGAACTGCGCGGGCGGGAACTGAGCACCGAGCAGATGCGCGCCTGTGGGGCGCGGATCGAGGAGTATCGCGTCATGCGCGTGGTACCGGGCCACGAACCTGCAAGCTTGTGACGCCCGCTTGAGACGGGGGGATGCGGTTTCATAGGCGCACCGAATCATCGGATCTGAACCCTCAACACGGAAGCTGTCCATGCGCCACCTCCCCGTCTCGTTCCTGCTCGGTTCCACCCTCCTGCTCACCAGCGGCTGCGCCACCGTCACGCGCGGCACCACCGACACCCTGGTCATCGAAAGCGACCCGCCCGGCGCTCAGGTCACGCTCTCCAACGGCATGAGCGGCCAGACACCGGCGAGCTTCAAGCTCTCGCGCAAGACCGCTGTGGTGATCGACATCGCCAAGGCGGGCTATGAGCCGGTCAAGGTCAACGTCCAGCCGCAGATCTCCGGGGCCGGGGGCGCAGGCATGGCCGGCAACGTGCTGGTCGGCGGTCTGATCGGAGTGGCCGTGGATGCCGGAACCGGGGCCATGAACGACCTCAAGCCCAACCCGATCCAGGTGCGGTTGGCGCCGCTCGCCGGGGGCGCCGCCAGCCAATCCGCGACGGCCATCGACGCGCGCCTGCAACGGCTCGCCGCGATGCGTCGCTCCGGCGCACTGACCGAGACGGAGTACCGGCGCAAGCGCGCCGAGATCCTCGACGGTCTGTAGGCCGTCATCGTGACGCCCCGTGCGCTGGGCGGGGCGTCACAGAGACATCCAGCGTATTCATCGCCGCCCATTCAGGCGGTGTCAGGGGGATTCGATGTCGAGCCGCTTGGCCGTATTCGCCTATGACATCCGCGATGACCGTGTGCGTCGGCACGCGCTCAAGACCCTGCGCGAATGGCGTCTCGATGGGCAGCTGTCGGTGCATGAATGTCAGGTCGACGCCATCCAGGCCCGGCGGCTGTTTGAGCAACTCGGTGATGAACTCGACCCGGCCACCGATGCCTGGCTGTTCACCTGGGTCGAAGGGCATCGCGCTGTGCTGGCCCGTGGCAAGGGTCGCACCACGGCGCTTCAGGATGGCCTGCTGCTGGCTGCCTGAGTCCATCCAACATCCGGAGGCGTTCCATGTCCCAGTCCGGTTGGTATCTGCTCGCCTATGACATTGCCGATCCACGCCGCTTGCAGCGGTTGCATCGGGCCGTGCGCCGCGAAGGGATCGCGCTGCAACGCTCGGTTTTTCTGGTCCAAGGCACCGAGTCCGACATTGAGGCGCTGCTCGATCGGTTGGAGACTCTGATGGATGTGGCCAAGGACGATCTGCGCGCCTATCCGGTCGCAGCCCCCTCAGCACTCTGGTTGCAGGGGCAATGCGTCGTCCAGGGCCATCTGCTCGGCGATGGCGAAGCGGCCACCGAATCACGCCCCAGCGCGCCCGGTTGGCGGGCGCTGACCACACCGACACCCCCCGTGCTTCCGTTCACCCGGAGTCAATCATGAACGCCCAACTGCTGCTCGTCATCGACCACCGCGACACGCAACTGACGCTCGACGGCGGGGCCTTGCGTCTGGTCACACCCGGCACCAAGCCGCGCCATATCCCGCTCGGCGTGCTCGGGCTGGTGGTGGTGCATGGACGCGCCCTGGTCGGTTGTGATGTCTGGCGGGCACTGGCCGAGCGAGGGATTCCGGCCGTGATGCAACCGGGACGCGGGCGTGGGGTCTGTGCCTGGATGGGGCCGGCGCTGGGGGCGACGGGCGTCTTGCGCGCAGCCCAGCATCGGGCCGCCGAACAGGTCGAGCGGCGCCTGATGTTGGCGCGGGATCTGATCGCCGCCAAGCTCCTGGCTCAGGCGCGCGTCATCGAGCGTCTGCCCGTAGCGTCGGACCCGCCCGAGACCCGAACCGCCGTGCGTCGTCAGCAAGATCTGGCGCTCGCCCGACTTGGTCAGGCATCGAGCACCACGGAAGTCATGGGACTCGAAGGTTCGGCGGCGGCGGCGTGGTTCCGCTGGCTGACCCTGTGGCTGTCGCCGACGTGGGGATTCCAGGGACGCAATCGCCGTCCGCCCCGTGATCCGGTCAATGCCCTGCTTTCGCTCGGGTATACACTGCTTGGCGGGGAGATGCTGTCGGTCATTCAGCAACAGGGGCTGGATCCGGCGCGCGGACTGCTGCATGAACTGGTTCCCGGACGCGAATCCCTGGTGCTCGATCTGATCGAACCCCTACGTCCCTCTGTCGATCTGGTGCTACTCGGGATGCTGGATCGTCTTCTCACGCCCGAGGATTTCACCACCAGCCCTGAAGATGGATGCCGGTTGTCGAAGGAAGCACGTGGGCGCTTCTATCAAGCCTGGGCACAGGCGCGGCAGGACTGGCCCGATTTGCAGGCGACGTTGGAGGATGAACGCGCGGGCACCGTGGTCAGTCTCACGCAGCTGTGCCGTCGTCAGACCGAAGTCTTGCGTCAGGTGCTCAAGCCGGTCATGACCGGTCAATGCAGCCAGGGCGATGAATTCGGACTGGAGTTCTGATCAAATTGCGCGGCAAACCCCGTCCCTCAGGGCGGGGAAGGATAGCGCCTCGATAGGCTTGGCACGGCGACTTTAGTGTCTGTTCACAGTATTTGATCCAAGCGCCAAGTTCGATACTATCAAGCTTGGCCAGCAAGGCCACTCTGCCCCTGATATCTGTTGTATTTTTGATCAAAACTTGACCTAACTTTTTTGTTGACTCAATGTGTATGCTAGAGCTTGTCTATCAGATTGATTTATCAAGCAAAAGTTATCCACAAGGAGTCCGCATTGAGACCCGCTTTCGAGGGGATTAAGACGCCTCGGTGCCCGCTGTTGAAATAGCGATGGTGTCCGCATTGAGACCCGCTTTCGAGGGGATTAAGACGCCGTGTTCAGGTCCGACACGCCAGCGGTGGCCGTCCGCATTGAGACCCGCTTTCGAGGGGATTAAGACGGTCTGCGGGGCCTGGCACGTCCCGGCCCTGGCGTCCGCATTGAGACCCGCTTTCGAGGGGATTAAGACTCGTTCCCGGCGTCGACCTGGGTCTTGGTGCCCAGTCCGCATTGAGACCCGCTTTCGAGGGGATTAAGACATAGTTAGGTTACGTACATCGGTATTAATTAGGTCCGCATTGAGACCCGCTTTCGAGGGGATTAAGACTAGTAGTGGCGACGATTGAGGCGGATTTTCATTGTCCGCATTGAGACCCGCTTTCGAGGGGATTAAGACAGATATTTTTTATTGGAATCACATTCTTGCAAGTCCGCATTGAGACCCGCTTTCGAGGGGATTAAGACCTACCACTTTCCCATGTACCATTTTCCCATCGGTCCGCATTGAGACCCGCTTTCGAGGGGATTAAGACCTTCCTCTTCGTTATCGCTGGGTTGGTATACGGTCCGCATTGAGACCCGCTTTCGAGGGGATTAAGACGTTGCAGTAAGCTAGGCAGAACTCTGGGTTCAGCGTCCGCATTGAGACCCGCTTTCGAGGGGATTAAGAGAAGAAGGCAAATCGTTGTCAGTGAGTTTACTTTGTGTTTTGATACAGCCTCTCTGACAACAACGAACAGAACAGGCCATGTCGACACAAGAAGAACTCCAAGAACTGCTTGAGCAGAAAAGACTTCTGGACGAGAAGATTGAAAATGCACGTAAAGCCGCGCGCGGACAGGCGATCGAGCAAGCGTTGAGTCTGATCACGACATTCCAATTGACGCCGGAAGACCTGTTTTCCAGCACGAAGAAAGGCAAAGCCAAGTCGAAAGCCCCGCCGAAATATCGTGATCCCGAGACCGGCAAGACCTGGACGGGGAGGGGACCGATCCCGAGTTGGCTCAAGGACAAGAACCGGGACGACTATCTGATCGAGGCGTAAGAGGCGGCCTAAAGCAATCCGGCTTTCGGCTGAGAGGCGATAAGTCTCCGTGCTGATCGAACGTCCACTCGCCTATGCCGCGCTCGGACTCTGCGCGGCTTTGGCGTTGCCTCAATGGAACGCGATCCAGTCTGGATCGGGCACGCATTCTCCCGCTGCGCTTCTGATCGCGGCCCTGTTTGGAGCCGTGGCGGTGTTTCTCGGTGTCCGGTTCGCGCAATCCCATGCTGACCCGCGCGCCCAGCGTCGGCGTCTGATCCTCTGGGGCGTGATCTCAGCCATCATCGCTCTATTTCTGCTGCTGGTCGCCATCCAGGTCGAGCCGATCTGGGAGCGTGCAGCCGATGTCGGGGCGGCGTTTCTGGTGCTGCTCGCCTTCCTCTATCCGCTCCGACGCTAAAGCGTTCAGGCAATAGCCTGGATGCCTTTCTTCTCAATGACGGTCAGAAGACGCAGTGCCGGCCCGCCGGGGCGTTTCACACCACGCTCCCAGTCGGAGATCAGGTTTTTGCTGACGTTGAGATAGCGGGCAAAGACCGGCTGTGAGAGATGTTCACGTTCGCGCAGGGCGCGAATCGCCTCTGGCGGAAAGGATTCGACCGGTGTCAGGCAGGCGTCGTCGAATTCACGCATGGTCTGCTTGTCGATCGCGCCCATCTCATGCAGGGCTTCCATCGTTTCATGGATCGAGGCCAGCACTTCGCTGCGGTACTGTTTAGCCATGCTCATCTCCGCTTTTGTATCACACTAAGTATTATACAACACAGATCCGAACCCAGCCGTTCGGCATCCCGATTCGCCCTCTGTGATACCTTCCCGTACCCTTCGCGGTCCCTTCAACATGATGGAGACCGTAAATGTTCCGTTCGATCCGTTTTGCCCTGCCCATCCTGCTGCTGTCCATCAGCACAGCCAGTCACGCGGCTTTCGATGCCTGCCGCGATTACTTCCCCAACCAGACCCCGCCCAAGGTCAGCATGAGTCCGGGCAAGATCCGCGATCTCTGCATGTCGGACTTCGCCATCCTGCACTCCGGCGAGTCCAAGACGGCGGTATTCGTCGTCGAGAAGCTGAACCGCGCCCGGCTGATCGACGCTCAGGATGAGGAACGAACCGACAAGTTCTATGAGGAGGCACGTCTACCGAGCGCACACCGCGCCCGTCTGGCCGACTACAAGGGATCGGGCTTTGACCGGGGGCATCTGGCCCCAGCCGCCGACATGCCCACGCCCGAAGCGATGGCGCAGTCGTTCTCGCTGGCGAACATGGTCCCGCAAGCCTCCGAGAATAACCGGGGCATTTGGGCCAAGAACGTCGAGAAGCCGGCCCGACAGTACGCCATGCGCGCCAAGGGCGACGTGTTCGTGTTCACCGGGCCGGTGTTCAGCGCCAAGCCTGAGACCATCGGAGCGGGGCGCGTCTGGGTGCCGAGCTATCTCTACAAGCTGGTCTACGATGCCGCCGATAACAAGGCTTGGGCTTACTGGGTCGAGAACACCAATGAGGCCCGTATGAGACGCCCAATCAGCTATGAGGAACTGTTGAAGCGCACGGGCATCGAGTTCCTGCCGGGGATCAAGCCCGCATTGGGCGGCGGGGCCGTGGCCGGATCGGGGCCAAGCGAGCCGGCACCTGTGGTGAGGGCCGTGTCCACATCAGCATTCGGAGAGTGCGGCAGCAAGCGCTACTGCAAGCAGATGTCGAGCTGTGAGGAAGCGATGCATCACCTCAACAACTGCGGTGTGCGGTCGCTCGATGGGGATGGTGACGGGGTGCCGTGCGAGGCGCTGTGTCGCTGACAACAACCGAGTCAGATGGAGGTCAGCGACGATAGAATCGTCCGGCCTCCAGTTCGTGTCAGGGCCTTGGTGGATGTGGTGGCCGTGGTTTCGGCGGTCGCTTCGGTGGCGGTTTCAGATCCTTGCGATCAGGTTTGGGTGGCTTGATGCCGTTCGAGGGCGGCGGGGATGGTGGACGCAGATCCCTGACGATATAGCGCGTGCTCCCTGTGCGCGAGCGCTCGGCGTCTCTCTCGGCCTTCTCGCGTTCGATCTGACGCTGCCGCTCTTGATAGAACCGGATCTCGGCTTCGCGCGCTAGGGCGCGTTGCCGGGTGCGTTGCCGCATGATCTCGTCGGTGATGGCCACCGCTTCAGCCGTCCGACGCTGGGCCTCGCGCCGTTGCGCGGCGCTCGGGCGGTGGACCTCCAGCTCGACGATCTCGGCGGATGGACCGCATGGCTCGTCGGAGAAGACCGCGCGGCCCTTGGCATCCTGGCAGCGATAGAGGGTGTCGGCGAAGGCATCAACGGCGAGCAGGGTCAGCGGGGCGATGAGCACGAAGCGGCGCATGATGGGGCGTTCCTTCTGAATGGCGACTCCAGCCGGGAGGATGCCCGAATACGACGCGGCGTGGCAACGCCATGTATCAGCGCGCGTCATCTCGGGTCGCCCGGTTGGTGTCCATCCGGTATGATCGGGGACGAAAAAACACACGTCATGGCGCCTGGAGGACCATAGGATGGCTCGCCGACCTCAGACACTGCCGGAATCTCCATCCGGCCCCAACACTGCTCCGGAGCAGTCGCCGGCCCATGACCCGTCGACAGCGCCGAGCGAGCCAACAGGATGCGCGAAGGAATCGATGCTGGGTACGCTTGCGCGACTCGAAGCCCTCAGCGCCGAGCGCGCCAAGAAGCGCCAATCGGAAGAGACAGCCAAGATCCTTCAGTTGCCGCTACCGATCTGGCCGGATCAGGTTCGGGGTGTGCCGAATGTGGCGTTGCGTTCAGCGCTATTCGGAGCGATCAAGCGTGGCCCAAGGCGCTACATGGATCGCGAAATCGTCACGAGCCTGGACGGCTACGAGGTGCGCTACACCGGCCCCCGGCTCGATCAAGCCGATCTGGATGTCTGGGAACAGTGTCTGCATCTGGCCCGTCAGGGGGGTGTCGGCTGTCGCATCCATTTCACAGCACACAGCTTCCTCAAAAACATCCATCGCTCGACGGGAGGAAAGGACGTCGAATGGCTCAAGAGCGCCTTCAGCCGTCTAGCCTCTGCGGTCATCGAAGCCAAGCACGGCAAGTTCGCCTACTTCGGTCCCATGATCCAGCACGGCGGACGCGATGATGAGACCGGGGAATACTGCATCGAGATGAACCCAGCCATCGTGGCGCTCTACGGCCCGGATGGCTGGAGTCAGATCGACTGGCAGCAACGTCAGCAGCTCAAGCGGCAGCCGCTGGCTCAGTGGCTCCACGGCTTCTACTCAACCCACGCCCAGCCCTTCCCGCTCAAGGTCAAGACCCTGCATCAGCTTTCGGGAAGCGAGATCAAACAGCTCTACCACTTTCGAGCGGAGTTGAAAGCGGCGCTGGCGAAACTGGAAGAAGCAACAGGCTGGTCATGGAACATCGACGAAGCGGATCTCGTGCATCTCAACAAAATCCCAACTCCGAGCCAATCCAAGCATCTTTTGAAGAAAAATAAAGAAAAATCAACAAAATAAAATCGAAATCGCATGTTACTTCGAGACCTTAAGGCAAGGGATAGCGCCGATGGTGGCACGGGATAGCGCCGATGTTCAGCCGCAAACAAACCGCAATCCTGGCCTGATTGCGCGCCGAAATGGCTCTGCCCTGTCATTGGAGGTTGCCATATGGTGGCATGGGATAGCGCCGATGGTGGCATGGGATAGCGCCGATGGTGGCATGGGATAGCGCCGATGGTGGCATGGGATAGCGCCGATGGTGGCATGGGATAGCGCCGATGGTGGCATGGGATAGCGCCGATGGTGGCATCGCAAAAATCACACGCAATCATTTGAAATTAAATAACTTTTTTTGATTTCCGAAATCGCCTAATCTTCTTTTAATCTATTTTTAATCCCTTCCTAATCTATTGGGCGCATCCCAAGCACCGAGCGCATGGGCGCCAGACATCGTGGCACTCAGGCCGCATCCAGCGGATGCCGGTCGGAAAAACAGGGTGGGGCACAGCACCGATGGGCATGGGATAGAACCCATGCAGACACGGGACAGCACCGACCGGATAGACGCCGGACATCGTGGTACTCAGGCCGAATCCAGTGGATACCGGTCGGAAAAACAGGGTGGGGCACAGCACCGATGGCGGCACGGGATAGCACCGATGGTCGACCCCCAAACAGGCGGACAACCTAGATCGCACCACGGGATAGAATCCATGCAGACGGGACAGTACCGAGCGCATGGGTGCCAGACATCGTGGCACTCAGGCTGCATCCAGCGGATGCCGGTCGGCAAAACAGGGCGGGGCACAGCACCGATGGCGGCACGGGATAGCGCCGATGGGCATGGGATAGAACCCATGCAGACACGGGATAGCACCGACCGGATAGACGCCGGACATCGCGGCATTCAGGCCACTCAGGCGGATGCAGGTCGGAAAACCAGGGCGGGGCATAGCACCGATGGTGGCACGGGATAGCACCGACCGATCAGAGGCTGGACACGTAGAACGGCAACCTCTCGACTGGACGCGACTCGCTGTGTTTCAGGCCGTCTCAAGCTCCGCATCGTTCGGCAATCCGAACTCGACCGCACATGACTTGCACAACAGCATCCAGTTCATCGGGACGTTGCAGTCTTCGTTTCCGAGATCCGGCTTGCCGTCACGCTCGGGGCCGTCGTAGCCAACCTCTGCGTAGCTTCGCATATTCTTCCCGCACTTCGAGCACACAAGTTTACGATCCATGGTTGTTCCTCAACATGATGATGTAGGCAATTCGAGTAGATCACTCAAGATATTGTAGCAAGGCGTTCAGCCAGCGCTCGGACTCCCGCCCCGGTCGCCGATCGGCTGTGGTCCAGATCTCCTGGATCTCCAGTCCCTCGATCCCGGATACCAACGCCGTCAGTCTATCCTCATCGAGATCCGTGAAGCGTCGACCGTGATGCTCACGTTCACCCGAGCCGTACTTGAACGAGGCATAGAGCACGCCAGTGGGCTTGAGTGCGCGCGCGAGACGACGCACGGCCTCGGGCAGTTCGGACAACGGGACATGCAGCAGACTCGCACAGGCCCAGATGCCGTCGAAGGTATCGAGCCATTCGACTTCCTGGAAACGGCGAGTCTCGACTTCGATCCCGCAATGCGCTGAGGCCAGTGTCGCCAGTGTCGGCGAAGCATCGAAGGCGGTTACGGCATAGCCGCGTTCCAGGAAAGCACGGGTATCGCGGCCCGAACCGCACCCGGCATCGAGCAGCCGGCCGCCCGGCTGGACGTGGGCGAGAAAGCGCGCGTAGAGCGGTTCCATGTCGACGTCGCGCGTCTCGGCGAAAAAGGCGGCGGCGTGGGTGTCGTAGTAGTCGATGGTCATGTGTGGATTGTGGGCGCGCTACAATGGCGCGTCTACACGTCCACCCAAAACCGCCACCAGCCGGAACAGGCCAAGGACTCGCATGGATCACGAACGCGCCCGCACCATCGTTGCCAACCTGCCCGAGATCATGGCCACGGGCGACTTCGATCAGATCTGGGAAGCGTTCGATGCGCTGCTGCAACTCGACGCCGACGCCATCTATGTGTGCGCTGAAGAGGTCATGGCGCGGATAAGCCTTGCTGAGCGGTCGCGCGAGTTCGAGGGCGAGGAACTACGTGCAAGCCTGATGCTGGAGGTTTTTCAGGGCAGCGTGATCGACTACTGCCGGGAAAAGTGTCCGCATTGCGATGCTTCGGTCGGGCATGGCATTCCAAGCTGGTTCGACAGCAACGCAACCCGGATCGCAACCATCAACCGCAATATCCTCGAAGCGGCCTTGCCCGGTGCCGGTACTCTGGAAGACATCGATCCGCGCCTGGACTTCGAGTATCTGGATGCCGATCAGAACGCCATGCTTTCGGTTACATGGCGGGCCATCGAGATGCGTATCGAAACCCTGCTCTCAGTCTCTGGCTATGCCGAGTCGTGATCGACTGTCTACAATCGGGATCCAGCTTCCTCCACCGACTCTCAGGAACCCCATGTCTCAGGAACTCGCCCGCGATATCGTCGAAATGCTCTGCCGGATCATGGCTACGCGAGAGTTCGAGCCGATTTCAGCGGCGTTCGATAACTTTCTCGCGGCGGACGCCAAGACCATCGACGAGGCCGCCGAGCAGTTTATCGCTGAGACCAACGTCGGAGCCCTGGCCGCCGAGTTGTTTCCCGGCGAGGATCTGCGCTACCGGCTGACGATGGACACCTTCTACGCCAGTATGCTCGACTATCTGTGCGAGAAGTGCCCGACACTGGAGCGCTCAGTCGAGCATGACATTCCAAGCTGGATCGAGGCTAATGCACCCGAACTGGCTCGCTTCAATGCCGAAACCATGTGTCTGGCTATGCCGGATGGCGGCACGCTGGAGGACATCGACCCACGTCTGAGCCTTGCCAATCTGGAGGATCGCCAGCGGGCCATGATGAAAGAGACCTGGACGGCCATTGAGGCGCGCATCGAGGCGCTGCTCAAGGCGATGGGATACGCCGAAGCATGATCGATCCGATCCAGGATCAGACGCTACCGCCCGCGCCCGACCTCAACATCGGGGCGCTCTCGGGGCTGTTCCGGCACACCACGAACTCCTACAAGTTCGTCTTCTTCCTCGCGCTCCTGGATCTGCTCAAGCGTCATCGCTTCGATACCGAACGGCCCTACACCTACGACGAGCTCATCGTCGAGATGCTGGTGATCGCGTGGTATCCACACACCTTCTTCAAGCTGTCGTTCGGCGCTCAGGATACGATCGCGCAGAAGCTCGATGGGCTGAAGCTGGACTTGGGCAGCGCCAATCACAGCACTCTGGATCACAAGGCACTACGTGCAGCCTTGAAAGCAACCACGCTCAAGGACGCCGGGCGGCTGATGGAGTTCGTCCCCTATCGTCTGCTGGCTCCCTTCCTTGAGCCGCACTTGCAGGGCGTCGACCGGGGTGCCTGGATGGTGTTCGAGCGCGCCATGCCCGCGATCACTAATGCCCACTTCGAGAAGGCGCGCCCGCTCTATTGCTTCGACAGTGACGACTATTCGCGTTGCTCGGCCATCCGCTGGCACCCGGCTTGGGCCGCCTATCTGGAACGCCACTGCTCGATCATTGAGGGCTGGGCGGCTTGGCACTGGCTGCACTACATGCAGCGGCGCAACCCGACCACGCCGGGCCTGTCGAACAAGCTCTTCCCCCCGGCCAGGCGCGAGGCGCTGACCAAGCAGACGAAGTATTGGCGCGGGATTCTGGAACAGGCGACCGATCCACCGCTGACCTGCATCTATTCCGGCGAGCTGCTGAACGCCACGAGCTTTGCCCTCGATCACTATCTGCCCTGGTCTTTCGTGGCCCATGACCAGCTCTGGAACCTGATCCCGGCTCCGTCCGCCGTGAACTCGGCCAAGTCCAACCGGCTCCCGAGCGCAGACTACCTTCCGGGATTCGTGACCTTGCAGCATCAGGGACTCCTGATCGCACGCCAGTCACTCGGCGAGGCGCGCTTCGGCAAGGCGGTCGAAGACTATCTGGCCGATCTGCACTTGCCGTCGCTGGAAGCGCTGCTGGACTTCGATCAGCTTCAGAACGCCTACGCGCACAATATCGGCCCTTTGCTGACTCTGGCAGCCAATCAGGGTTTCATGCCCGACTGGCGCTACAGCCCCTGAATGGAATACCTGAATGGACCCAATGAACGACCCCAGCGTGATGGCCCTGCCGCATCCGGTGCGCTTGGAAGCGGCGACCGGTACGGCCGTCGACAGCCAGATTCTCGGGCACGCCGCCCCGCTGGCCGAGCTTCGCCCCATCCTGATCGACGAAACCACCCCGACCGAAGCGCTCATCAACATCGTTCCCGGCCTGCATGATCTGGCTGTTCATCACTTCGGGGTCTTCAGCGGTCAGGGCATGGGAACCTTCATGCTGATCCTCACCCGTGGCCGACTGCGCGCACATGGCGATCCGATCCTCAAGGTCGCGCCGACCCTCCAGGGACTGCTGGCCGAAAGCGATCTGGATCGAGGACTGCCCAGCCGCTTCTTCCGCGCCCCCTATCCGCTGGCCTATGTCGAGTTTGCCCGTCCCAATCCGTTGCGCCTGCCCAACCGTGAATCAGGAATGCACGAGTGCGAGGGCGTCTATGTCGGCTCCTATCAGCTACCAGCCGAACATCCGACGCTGGCCAACCCAGTCCGCAATCGGGCGCTCAAGCTCGATCCCAGCCAACCGGCACGGGCCGTCGAACTCGTCATCACCGGCTCGCCGGTCGGTAAGGCTCATGCCGCTGATGACGCTTCCCAGAACCTGCTACTGCTCATTCAGGACGAGGACGAGTGCCTGAACACGGTGCTTGAGCGACACATTACCTTCTACAACGACCCCGCCGCCTACTCCAGTCCGGGCATGATGCCGCTCGATCCGGCCGAGAGGCGGACATTGGCCCCCATCATCAGCGAACTGGCCAAGGTGCTGGTCTATCTGAATTTGCCCGACGCCGAGCTGATCCCGACACGCGAGCGCACGGACCTGGAGCGGCGTTTGAAGGGACTGGGACCGAAGAAGGCGGCGCGGCTCAAGCGGCAGCTGGGGACGGCCTACGATCACATCCTGGTCGGGCCGAGCGTGGAGGCCGAGCATGAGGCTGGGAGTGCAGGGGCAGACGGTGAGCCGGGTGCTCAGGTGCGCCCGCACTGGCGACGCGGACACTTCCGCCGGGTGCGTTACGGTGAAGGCCGGAGCGAGACGCGCATGGCCTGGATCAAGCCGGTGCTGGTCAATGGCGGGAGTGTCGCAGCGGGGGCGGTGAAGCCCAAACCCTATGTGGTGCATTGATCCGCACTCAGCGAAAACAGGCTGAACGAGTGATCGTCCAAGCATGACCCTCATCCCACAATCGATACAGAAACCGTTTCGCCGCTTCGAGATCGGTGTCGGACTCATCAGCGTGGCGGCCGGTCTCTGGTGGCTGGTTCAGTTCGGAGTCTGGCTGAACGGAGCGCTGCCCGAGCTGGATGCCGGAGTTGTCGGGGAAGGGGCGATTCGGTTGGCGCAGTCGATCTATCTGCTTGGCTTTGGCGTCAATCTGCTCCGCCGTGGCTACATCTCGCTGCTCTTCTGGATGATCGCCCTGGGCGTGCTCGCCAGCGTTCCGGTAATGAGCGGGCCAGTCGGGCAGTGAAAACCAGGATCGGTCTCGGGCGTTGGACACATCAGCGGGAAGGCCTGACAGCCATGCGCATTCTCATCAAACTTCTGAAATGGATCGGCCTGCTGCTGGGCTTGCCCCTGCTTGTGCTCATGGGCCTGATGGTCTGGGATGCCCGGCAACTGGAGAGAGCCGTTGAACAGGTTGCCGCGTCTTTCGCTATCGGCGGATCGCCCTTCATCATTCCGCTGCCGGCGGATCGTATCGCGATGGTGTCGGTTTCCAAACGGGACTCAGGTCAGACCTGTGCGGCTCTGGCGATCCGAAACGGTGTGGTGCGGTCAGCGCAGATCGCCGGACAGACCGTGCCGCTCACCTTCGACCGGGGCCTCGATCTGACGGCTCTGGCCGAGGCGCTTCAGCCCTGTGACCGGATTGACATCGCGCTCATGGCGAACTGGGGCTACCTGAAAGGCGGGTTCACGCTGGAGTATGCCGGGTCGCGCGTGACGCAGATCGGTTAACCCCGGCTGTGGGATTGAGGAACCGATACAAACATGAGCCACTTCAAGGACATCATCGAATGGATCGCCCTGCTGATCGACGGTGCCGGGGTGCTGGTCATCGTCGCCGGTATCCTGATCGCCGGCGGGCGCTATCTGATACAGCGACGTGCCGAGAGCGATCCGTACCACCGACTGCGGCAGGATCTGGGGCGCGGCATCCTGCTGGGTCTGGAACTGCTGGTCGCCGCCGACATCATCCGCACTGTGGCGGTGCCGCCGACGCTAGATGGCGTGATGGTGCTGGGTCTGATCGTGCTGATTAGAACCTTCCTGAGCATGGCGCTTCAGGTGGAACTGGAGGGGCGCTGGCCATGGCAGCGGGGGCGGGAGGGCCAGTCACCCGAGTGATCTGGCCCGATACCATCGGCTAGGTCCGCTCAATCGTCGCGATGAGCCGGGGATGGGACACCACGGCATCACGCACAGGCTACTTGAACAGATCCTGTGCCGCTCTGACCTGAGGCATGGGATTATCGTGGCAACACGCGGCGTATGATCTATGATAGCTTCAGCAACCTCTTTTGAAGCTTGCGGGCAGTGTTCTTATGCAGGACAGTCGCGAAGACGTTCGCCGTGCCTACGAGGCGTTTGCGGCGACCTATGATGGGCAACGCGGTCAATTTAACCTGGATCCGGTGTTGGACGCCTTTCTCGCACGGCTGCCGAAACAGGGTGCATTGCTAGATCTCGGTTGCGGGGCTGGAGAGCCGGTCGCCCGGACCTTCATTGAGCGCGGCTGGACGGTCACTGGGGTCGACTTCTGCCACGCCATGTTGGAGCTGGCTGCGCGCGCGTGCCCGACGATGCAGTGCATCCAGGCCGACATGCGAGAGGTTGAGTTCCCGGCCGCTCACTTCGACGCCATCTGCCTGATCTACAGCCTCTTCCATCTACCCTGGAGGGAGCATACGGCGCTCTTCTCGCGCCTGCGAGACTGGCTCAAGCCGCAGGGAAGGCTGCTGTTCACCTATGCCACGGCCGACTACACGGGACAGGAGCGGTTCGAGGGCGAGAAGATCTTTATGGACCAGCGCCTGTTCTACAGCCACACGACCCCCGAAGAACTGACCACACAGCTGACGACGGCGGGACTGGCGATCGAGCAGGCCGAGCGGCGCACGATCGGCGGCGAATGCTTCCTCTGGGTCACGGCCCGACTGGCCGATGACCATCGAGTTCCGGAGCGATGAGGCCAGGCGGCGCGTCACCTCCAGGATCTGTTGTGCGTCCAAGGGGCGCCCCTCCGAGCGCTATACTCCCCGTCCCAGAACACTGATGGCCGAAACAGGGCCGCACCATGATCGAGATCGAATACATCGTCCGTGACCGCCGGGGAGTGGAACGCTTGCGCACCGCCGACAAGAAGGCCGCCGAAGCCTATGACCGGATTCTGGAGAACGCCGAGCGCCTGGCCGACTGGCTGCGCGCCGGGTCGGTATTACCGAACCTGCCCGATGAAGACCTGGAGACGCTGACAGTGCATCTGGCGCGTCATGCACGCGAGGTCGAGCTGATCCTGAAGGGCAAGCCAGTGGAGCCTGAAACCAAGCCCAACCAACCAACGCGACTCAAGACCGTGACGGCGTAAAGTTCCATCTCTAGAGCGGTGAGCGACAGGAATCGATATGACCATCAAGCAAGTCATCACCGACGGCGACAAGCCGATCAAGGTTTGGACCGACGAACTGGATACCCTCTCGCGCGAGCAATTAGTCAACCTCTCCAGGTTGCCGTTCATCCACCGTCATATCGCCGCCATGCCGGATGTTCATGCCGGCCTGGGCGCCACCATCGGCAGCGTGATCGCCACCGACAAGGCCATCATCCCTGCGGCTGTGGGCGTGGATATTGGCTGCGGCATGGCGGCGGCGCGCACCTCACTGACAGTCGATCAGCTCGATGAATCAGCGCTCAAGCGCGTCTTCGATCAGATCAGCCGCGACGTGCCAGTCGGACGCGATCAGCACCGCAACGACCGCGCCTGCACCCAGGCCGCCGAACCCTTTGCCGACCCTCTGGCGGCGCTGACCGACAAGCATCCTCAACTGCGCAAGGCGTTCAAGCGCTTCGACAACTGGGTCAACCAGCTCGGCACGCTCGGCAGCGGCAATCACTTCATCGAGGTGTGCCGTGATGAGGACGACCGGATCTGGGTCATGCTGCACTCGGGCAGTCGCGGCATCGGCAACGCCATGGGCACCTATTTCATCGATCTGGCGCGACGCGAGATGCAGCGCTGGATGATCCGGCTCCCCGACCGGGATCTGGCCTACTTTCCCGAGGGCACGCCGTACTTCGACGACTATGTCGCGGCCGTGTCCTGGGCGCAGACCTATGCGCGCGTCAATCGCGAACAGATGATGCACCTGGTGCTGGCCGCGCTCGAACGGCATCTGCCGGCCTTCGAACTGACCGACGCGGTCATCGACTGCCACCACAACTATGTCGAGCGCGAGCATCACTTCGGGGCCAATGTCTGGGTGACGCGCAAGGGCGCGATCCGGGCGCGCAACGGCGAGCTGGGCATCGTGCCGGGCAGCATGGGCGCGCGCAGCTATATCGTGCGCGGCCAGGGCAATCCCGAGAGCTTCTGTTCAAGCGCCCACGGCGCCGGGCGGCGTATGAGCCGCACGGCCGCTGAGAAGCAGTTCACGCCGGCGGATCTGGCGGCCCAGACCCAGGGCGTGATCTGCCGCAAGGACAAGGGCGTGCTCGACGAGATCCCCGGTGCCTACAAGGACATCGATCAGGTCATGGCCAATCAGGCCGATCTGGTCGAGGTGGTGCATACCCTCAAGCAGCTGGTCTGCATCAAGGGGTGAAGCCGCCATGCCCCACGATCTACGACAGCCACGTCCGAATCCTGAGCTGAAGGCGTGGGAGCGTGTCATTGCCCGTGAGTGCACGGCGCTGCGCCAAGCTGAGAGCCTGGCCGAGAAGCGTGGGGCGGCGGCGATCCTGCGCGAGGCCCTGGAGCTGTATCTGGCTGAGCCGGCCGAGCTCGTCGATCTGGCGCCGGGCGCTGAAGCCGTGGTGCTCTATCCGGTACAGGTCGGCGATCAGCGGCTTGATTCACCCTCACCGTTTTTCGGCGAGATAGAGGCCGAAGCGGATCGTTTCTATCAGGGAGGTGATGGCTCGATCACGCCGCTGTTGACCGAGGCGCAGTGCGCCGGTGTCGATCCCTGGCGTCTGGTCGGATATGTAGTGGTAGGCTGGCGACGGGTCTATCTGACGGCGGGCAAGACGCGCTGTCACCTCACCAGCCAGTCCGCTCTGGAACGGGTTCGTTCCCGTTCGCGTCACTATGACCTCTGGCGTGAACGCTTCTATGCCGTGTTCTTGGATCCGGCTGGACTGAAGGGCGGACGTGTGGCCCCGATCCTCTCGAAGCATCGCCGGCTCCAGGACGCCAGACGGCGCGCCGACGTCTTGGCGGAGCGGTTGGAGATTCGCTGTCTGGTCGCTTGGCTGGAGGGGGCCATCGATATTCATTGAGGAGCCTCATGAGACCTGCTCGCCCGGTTCCCTTGCCGTTCAACCTCCATCTTCCCGACTGTCTGCGGGTGCGCTACCGCTTAGCACTGGGGGTTCTGCCGCTCAGTGGGTTGTTCGCGCCCTTCGTACTGCTGTTCCAACTCATCCCCTGGCTGGAAGCCGTCTCGGGCGTTCCGGCGGGTGCTCCGGTGCGCGATCATCCGTATGGCGGCCTCTGGGTCGCGCTGATGTTGGGCCTGCTCGTGCTGGGCATGCTGCTGGGATACCTGCTCGGCTGGGTGCTCAACGCCCTGATCGCGCGTTGGCTGTTGGGCTGGGAGACATCACAGGTGCGGGCGGTGTTTTGGTGCTCGGCGGTGCCGGAGCACTGGTTGAAGAACCGCCCTGCGAGGGACGCCGAGGTTAAAGCCCAGCCGCCGAGGCTTGGGCCGGAACGCCGGATGGGGGCAGGGCGCTTTATCTTGACTCGTGGCGTACTGGCTTGGGGGACGCCGCTGTTTGCGGTGCTGTATCTGATTCCCAGCCTCCAGCAGGATCACTGGCCGGAGCCGGGAAGTTGGTTGACAGCGGTGGCGTTGTGGTGGGGCGCGGGTAGCGCCTTCGGAGCCGGGATGTGGTGGCTGGCCGAGCGGCGAGCGCGTCGAGTCGACGAACGCGATCGACGCTGAGACTCAGTCGCCACACTCAGGGCAACGGCAGGAACGGCGCCCACAGCGCGAAGAAGTCGACGGCGGCACTGTCCTGCTGCATGGCCGAGATGACCGCCGCTCCCTGAGCCGCACCGCCCAAGGCGTAGTATCCGACAGCGGCTCCGCCGATGGCCACGAGTCCGCCGGCCGCGCCACCCAGCGCGAGCGCGCCGAGCGCGAGACCGCCCACGCTGACCATGCCGATCGCCAGACCACCGATGGCGATCCCGCCCATGGCCAGTCCGCCCAACGCCAGACCACCCCGTGCAATGGCTCCCAGGGCGATCCAGCCCGTGGCCACATCACCGATGGCCAGCAGACCGCGCGCATGACCGCGCCATTCGCCTTGTTCGGGATCGGGACCGATGGCCACACTCACCAGCGGTAACCCGAAGGCATGGCGTGTCGAGTGATAACGGATTCCACGGGGCAGGGTAGAGGGCTGCATGGGTCAGGACTCCGGTTGCGTAGTGGTTGGCTTCGCTTTCTTCTCGAACACCTGCAACGCCGGGTTCTCCAGCACCACCACGGCCGCGCCATCGGCCCCGGCCCGCGTCCCCAGCTTCCCGGTGAGCGCCGCCACCCACTGCGGCCACTCCGCTTGTGCCTTCTCCAGCTTCTTCCAGGCTTTCGGCGGGAGCGTGGCCACCACCAGCGCCGAATCGGTCTGGATGCCGATCTTCATCCCATTCTTGACCGGCATCGGCTTGGGCAGGTCGGAGAACTTCAGGGTCAGTTCCAGGCGTCCGGTCACGATGTTGTCCTCGCTGAGTGAGGCGTCGATGGGGAGGTCGAGGGCTGGCTGTCCGGTGGAGGCGGTGTTGGTGGCCGGACGGTTCGGCGGCGTCCAGGTGCCGGCGAGCTTGGCCTTGGCCACGACTTCTTCGGCTTCGGTTACGGCACCGACAGGCCGGCCCTGAAGGTCGAGGCGGGGCGTGCCTGCCTGTGTTGCCTTCAGATAGGGGCGGCGTGCGCAGTATTTTGCCAGGGCGCGATGGATCATCTTTTGGTCATGGCCGGCGGCGATCAGGTCTTCGCGAATCCCGATCTTGAGCGGGCGCGGCTGTTTCCAGTCGAAGCAGGCTGGATAGAGAGCGGCCAGTTCGATCCAGGGTTTCTGGGGCTTGGCGTTGGGCGCGACGGTGGATTCCGGGTTGGGTGTGTCGGTCATCTCAGGTGGCCTCATCGAGCGGCAGGATCACGTTGACCAGTTTCCACGAAAGCCCATCGCGTTGCAGCACGAAGCGCGTCTCCCGGCCGTCCTGGCCTGGAACCCAGACCGAAAACCGGCTCAGCGAATCGTAGCTGTGGCGGGCGTTCTTGAAGAGGTCGCGGTCCTGTGTCTGTTCCTGATCCGGCTTCCGCGTCGGGCTAGACGGCGTGCTTGATGACGGGAGAGAGCCGACGGACGGCCGTTCACCGTCCATCAGACTGGCCAGACCGGCCGGTGTGATGAAGGCATCGACGAGGCCATCGACCAGCGTGGTGGCCAGACCCGTGGCCAGCGCCCCGAACGGATTGTCCTCCAGTTCCTTGGCCGCGCTCTTGAGGAGCGTGACCTTGAGCTGATCCTTGAGGTTTTGGCGCAGGGTCGGGAAGTCCATGCGCTCGGCGAGCCGTTCGGAATCCTTGTCGTTGATCCCGCGCTCGATGTCGGCCACGGCGAGATAAGGGCCGGCGCCGATCCAGAGCGCCGGCAGCAGGGCGAGCAAGCCGATGATCCAGGCGATGCGTTTCATCCGGGTCTCCGGTGTCTCCAGGGCTTGCGAGCGTCAGACGGCCATGCTGACCAGGGGCGGCTGGAGCACGCGCAGCAGACCGGCATGGCGCGACGGGTGCCGAACGGCGAGGTGCCGCCGACCTGATAGCCCGAATGCTTGTCGGCAACCTTGGGATCGCAGGGCGTGACCCGCTTGACGCCGATGGCACGGGCGAGCGCCTGGGTCGAGACTTGGCAGTCGCCGTGCATGAGGGCCAGCAGGGGTTGGCGGTGCTCGTCCTCCATGACCAGGGTCTTGATGACGAGGTGTTTGTCGACCCCGAACTCACGCGCGAACTGGGCCGTGCCGCCGCCCTCGACATAGGTGTAGGGGTGGCCCTCGAAAGGCACACCGGCGGCGCGCAGCACGCGCACGGCTTGGGTGACGGGGGCTTCATCGGTCAGCGCGGACCTGAGCCGAACAGCGTGCTCAGGATCGCCATGAACACCGAAGCGATGACCGTTAAGATGAAGACGGCCGGGATCGAGGCGATGGCCGCCTTGACCATGAAGACGACCATCGACCAGAACGGCATCTGGATGTCGACGACAGTGACGCGGGTATTGGGTTCGTAGGACATCGTCCGGACTCCATGTGGCAGTATCCTGTGCCGGGGCGGGCGTCAAGTGATCAACCGCCAAGTGATTCGACAAAAAGTACCTTTTTATCGTGTTGTGAAAGATAGCAATAGTACATCTTAGATCCTGTGTAACCTCCATAACTGTTACGAGCATTAATCCAAACATGAAGAACGTTAGCAACAATACGTGATCCTGCGTAATCAATCACTGTAGCACTCATAGCGCCGACTTTTTCAATGCGAACGCTATCTGGATCTTTGAATTGAATACTGTTTGCACATCTACGAGCAAGAGCGTCATTTTCAGCGATGGCTACTGTTGGTGTAGCCTGTATATCTTGAATGTTTACGGTTTTCGCTTCAGTAGCACATTGAGTCTGCGAATAGACAGTCTCACCCGTTATAGGATCGGCGCACTTGTAGACCTGAGCTTGTGCGCCGCTGGTTGCCAGCATGACAGCGATGAGTGCTGTGATCTTGCGCATTACTTTGCCTCCGTGTTGTGTCTCTTGTGCAAATCATTCATTTACATGACGAACCATACCGCTCCACACACTTCTGAAGCCCGCTTTTGGGCACCTTCCGAATCCGCTCCAGCAGTTCATGCGTGACCGTCGCCAGCCCGAAGCGGCGCTGTAGCTCCCGCTCCAGATAGAGCGTCAGATGCGCGGCCATCTCGGCATCGGCCAGGGCGCGGTGCGCTTGCGCGGCGCTCGGCAGTCTGGCCAGCGCCACCAGCGACCCGAGCGTGTAGCTGGCCGCTTCAGGTATGAGGCGCTTGGCCACCAGCATCGAGCAGACGAAGGACTGACACCGCCGGCGACCGATCCGGCTCAACTCGGCATCCCAGAACCGGCTGTCGAAGCCGGCATTGTGGGCCACCAGTGGAACGGTGCCGACGAAATCGGCGACCTCGGCCATGACCTGCTCAGCGGGCGGCGCTTGGCGGACCATCGCGGTGCTGATGCCGGTCAGCGCCTTGATGAAGGGTGGGATGCGCCGACCCGCGTTCATCAGACACTGGTAGCGGTCGACGATCCGGCCCTCTTGCACCAGGACGGCGGCGATCTCGGTGGCGCGCTCGCCGTGCGCCGGGGATAGCCCGGTAGTCTCGAAGTCGATGACGGCGATGGTGTGCAGCGGGAGGTTCCTCGTTTGTCGTGTTGGATCGGACGGCTCGGAGCCAATTGATCTGCGTCAACTCAATCGCTCGCCATTCGTCGGAAAGCTCGCCTAAGCCTTTCCGTGTGCGCTATAGTCGCACTACAGGTGCTGTATGGCTAGTCTGGGAGACCGACCAACATGCCGACCGTCAAGACCGAAATGCTGACCGTTCGAGTTCGACCCGAGATCAAGGCCGCCTTGCGGCAGGCGGCTGTGCGTGAGCAGCGCAGCATGACCAACATGCTGGAGGTGATGATCCAGCACTATCAGGGCGAGCCGCTTCAGCTGGGGCCACGGTCTCCGCAGACCGACGGGATTCGGGCACGCTGAGTCTGTTGGATTAGGAGCAAGGGAGTGGAGCAGACAGGCTGATGGACCGCGACGATCAGATCCGCCAAGCCGCCTTCGCGCACTGCAAGGCCCTCGCGCATCGATTCAGCGGCGTGGTGCCCTGGTCGGCGATCGAGGCCGGCTTTCACATTGAGGGCGAACACGTCTACCTTTCGGGCAAGGCACGCGGGATTCACCGACCGCGACAGATGCAGCGTGGCGTGTTGAGCATCAAGACGAGTCGACCCCGCAAGGGCCGCACGGCGCGCTACGACGACAGTCTCGGGGACGACGGCTATTTCAGCTACGCCTTCCAGGGCGACGATCCCAACAACCGCGACAATCAGGCGTTGCGGGAGTCCTTCGAGGATCAGAGCCCGCTGATCTACTTCTACGCCCTGCTTCCGGGGCTGTACCAGATTCTCTATCCCTGCTACCTGATGGACTGGGATGCTCTCGCCTTGCGCTATAGCGTGGCCGTGGGCAGCCAATTCGAGTTCACCCGCTCCGGCGAGATCCGTGCTGTCACCCAGCCCATCGACCGGCGTTACAGCACCATCGAGGCCAAGGTTCGGCTGCATCAGGCCGAGTTCCGCGAGCGCGTGCTGACAGCCTATGACCGGCGCTGTGCGATCTCGGGGCTACCGATCCCGGATCTGCTCCAGGCCGCGCACATCATCCCCGACCGCGACGAGCGCGGACGCCCGGAGGTCAGCAATGGGCTCTGTCTCTCGACACTGCATCACACGGCCTACGATCGCCATCTTCTCGGGATCGATCCGGATGGCGTCATCCACATTGCTGAAGCTGTGCTTGCGCAGCAGGACGGGCCGACGCTGGAGCGTGGGATCAAGGCGTTTCACGGGCAACGGATTCAGTTGCCGAGACAGGAGAAGGATTGGCCGAATCGGGAGTATTTGGCGGAAAGGTTTGAGATGTTTGAAGCAAATCGCTGAAAACGACTTGTATCGACGCTGCATTGATCGTTTCCACGGAGATCAGGAATGACCGAACTCACCTCCAGCAACTTCAGCTTCCTTCGGTCCTACGAACACCAGCTTGACCGTCTCGGAGCGCTGGCCGAGCGTTATTTCGCCGACGATCCTAACACCTGCCTGATGAAACTGCGCCAGTTCGGTGAAGAACTCGGACGCCAGACCGCCGCGCGTGTGGGGTTGTTGACCTCGCCCGAAGAGCCACAATCCGACCTGTTGCGCCGCCTCAAGCTGGAGCGCGCGGCCCCGCCCGAGGTGATGGATCTCTTTCATCAGCTTCGTATCGCCGGGAATCGCGCCGCTCATGCCATCCTCGACGATCATCGTGAGGCGCTGACTGCGCTCAAGATCGCGCGCCAGTTGGCCATCTGGTTCCATCGCAGTTTCGGGCCGGAAGCCGACTTCAAGCCCGGCCCTTTCCGACCGCCGGAGAACCCGCAAGCCGCATCTCAGGCGCTCATCGAGGAGTTGGAGCAGCTACGGCAAGAGCGTGCAGGACTCTTGGATGCAGCGACACAGGCGCGCGAGCAGAGCGAAGCCGCCGCCCGCGAGCGTGAGAGTGCCGAGGAACGCGCCCAGCGGCTCGCCGAAGAGCGGGCGTTGTGGGAACACTTGGCTCAGGAAGCCGAGGACGCGAAGAACGCCGCTCTGGCCGATCTACTCAAACTTCAGCAGGAAGCCGAGTCCGCATCGACCCAGGTTCGGCAGCAACAGCGTAAGCGCGCTGAACAGGCCGCCAAGTGGATCGATCTCGATGAAAAGGCCACACGAGCCATCATTGATGAGCGGTTGCGCGCACGGGGCTGGGAGGCCGACACCCAGACACTACGCTACAGCCAGGGCGCGCGCCCGACTCCCGGTAAGGCGATGGCTATCGCCGAATGGCCGACCACGAGCGGTCCCGCCGACTATGCGCTCTTTCTCGGCTTGCAGTGTCTCGGCACTGTCGAGGCCAAACGCAAGCGCAAGAATGTGTCGTCGTCGCTGGATCAGGCTGAACGCTACGCGCGCGACATCCAACTCGACGCGAACGAAGCCAAGCCCGTCGGCGGCCCTTGGTCGGACTATCAGGTTCCCTTCGTCTTCTCGACCAACGGACGCCCCTATCTCAAGCAGCTAGAGACCCACAGCGGTATCTGGTTTCGGGATGTCCGCAAGTCGACCAATCTCAGCCGCGCCTTGGCGGACTGGCCGACCCCGGACGGCTTGAAGGCCATGATGGAGATCGACATCGAGGCCGCCGAGCAAAGCCTTCGCACCCAAGGCATGGATTTCGGGTTTGCTCTGCGCCTCTATCAGCAGAACGCCATCGAGGCCGTGGAATCCCGTCTCGCGCATGGGGTTCGCTTGATGCTGGTGGCGATGGCGACCGGCACCGGCAAGACCAAGCTCTCGATCGCCTTGCTCTACCGCTTGCTGACGGCCAAGCGCTTCCGGCGCGTCTGCTTCGTCGTCGATCGCAGTGCCCTGGGTGAGCAGACCGGTTCGGAGTTCGCTTCGACCCGTGTGGTCGGGACCAAGACCTTTGCCGACATCTTCGACATCAAGGGACTGGAGACCACGGCTCCCGAACCCGAGACCAAGGTCCATATCTGCACCATTCAGGGACTGGTGCGCCGCGTGCTCTACAACGAGGATCCGGCCGATGTTCCGCCGGTCGATCAGTACGACCTGATCATGATCGACGAGTGTCATCGCGGCTATCTGCTCGACCGCGAGCTGTCGGACGGGGAACTGAACTTTCGCAGCGAAGCCGATTACATCTCCAAGTACCGCCGTGTCCTGGAGCACTTCGATGCGGTCAAGATCGGTCTGACCGCGACGCCCGCCCTGCATACGGTCGAGATCTTCGGCGATCCGATCTACACCTATTCCTACCGCGAGGCGGTCGTCGACGGTCATCTGATCGACCATGAGCCGCCGATCCGCATCGTCACCGAGTTGGCCCAGAACGGCATCCACTTCGAGCCGGGGCAGTCGGTCCATTTGCTGAACACCAAGACGGGTGAAATCGAACTGGCTCATCTGCCCGATCAGGTCGATTTCGAGGTCGAGGCGTTCAACAAGCGCGTCATCACCGAAAACTTCAACAAGGTGGTGACTCAGGAGTTGGCCAAGCATATCGATCCGGCCCTGCCCGGCAAGACGCTGATCTTTGCCGCGACCGATGCCCATGCCGATATCGTCGTCGAACAGCTCAAGCTGGCGTTCAAAGAGCAGTACGGCGAGATCGAGGATGCCGCAATCCGCAAGATCACCGGCAGTGTCGACAAGGTCGGGAAACTGATCCGCGAGTACCGCAACGACGACTTGCCCAAGATCGCCGTCACGGTCGATCTGCTGACTACGGGTGTCGATGTGCCGGCCATCACCAATCTGGTCTTTCTGCGCCGGGTCAACAGCCGCATCCTCTATGCCCAGATGCTCGGACGCGCCACGCGCCGCTGTGACGAGATCGGCAAGGAAACCTTCAGGATCTTCGATGCGGTCGATCTGTACGCCAACCTCCAGGCGCTTAGTGACATGCGTCCGGTGGTGGTCAATCCTTCGATCAGTCTGGAGCAACTGTTCGCCGAACTGGCGAGCGTCGAGGATGATGAGCACCGCGCCGAGATCCGCGATCAGATCCTCGTCAAGCTGCGCCGGCGCTTGAGCCGGTTCACGGATGAAGCTCGCCTGAAGTACCAGCAAGAGACCGGCGAGACTCCCGAGGATACCCTGAAGCGGCTCGCCGACAATCCGCTCGCCGAGACTGCCGCTTGGGTAGCCGAGCGCCCGAATATCGGGCCACTGCTCGACTGGACGCCCGAGTCCGGCCCCGTGCTGGTCCCGATTTCGACGCACGACGATCAGGTCATCGACGTGACGCGCGGCTACGGGGAGGCGGCCAAGCCCGAGGACTTCCTTGAGGGCTTCGTCGGCTATATCCGAAACAACCTGAACCAAGTGGCGGCCTTGAAGGTGATCGCCCAACGTCCAAGCGCGCTGACACGCGCCGATCTGCGCGCACTGCGCCTGGAATTGGATAAACTGGGCTACTCCGAGGCCAATCTACGCCGTGCTTGGCAGGAGGCGAAGAACGAGGAGATCGCCGCCTCGATCATCGGCTTCATCCGGCAGGCGGCTATCGGCGATGCCCTGGTACCCTTTGAGGAGCGCGTTCGCGCCGCCACGCAGCGGCTGATGTCCAAGCACGCCTGGACCGATCCGCAACGCCAGTGGATTCAGCGCATCGCCAAGCAGATCGAGCGCGAGTTGGTGGTCGATCGAGAGGCGCTGGACCGCGAGCCGTTCGCGGGCTTTGGAGGATTCAAGCGCCTCAATACTGTTTTCGACGGCCAGATTGAGGCCGTTCTGACCGAATTTAGCGAAGAAGTGTGGAGAAAGACCGCGTGAGCGAAACCGTGACCCGCGACATCGTCGCCAAGCTCTGGAACCTGTGCCATATCCTGCGCGACGACGGCGTGACCTATAACGAGTACGTCACGGAGCTGACCTTTCTGCTCTTTCTCAAGATGATGCGGGAGACCGGACACGAGAGCCGTTTGCCGCTGGGCTATCGCTGGGAAGAACTCGCCAGCCGCACGGGCCTGGACCAGCTTGAGTATTACCGCGACCTGCTGCTCAATCTGGGCAGCACCAAGAAGACCCACGATCAGACGATCCTGTCGATCTTCGCCGACGCCAACACCAAGCTCCGCAAGCCCGCCAATCTCAAGGCGCTGACCACGGCCATCGACAAGCTCGACTGGTTCGAGGCGCGTGAAGAGGGTTTGGGCAACCTCTACGAAGGTCTGCTGGAGAAGAACGCCGCCGAGAAGAAGTCCGGCGCCGGGCAGTATTTCACTCCGCGCCCGCTGATCGACTGTCTGGTCCGGCTGATGAAGCCCAAGCCCGGCGAGGTCATCCAAGACCCGGCAGCGGGCACCGGCGGCTTTCTGGTTGCTGCTGACCATTACATGAAACAGAACGACAAGTTCTTCGATCTCGACGAGAAAGAGATCCTGTTCCAGCAGTACAGCGCCTACAAGGGCGCTGAACTGGTGCCCGACGCTCACCGCCTGTGCCTGATGAACCTGATTTTGCATGGCATCGAGGGGACGGTGACATGCTCCGATACGCTCTCGCCGGATGGGCTGGCACTCGGCAAGGCCGATCTGATCCTCAGTAATCCGCCGTTCGGCACCAAGAAGGGCGGCGGGAAGCCGAATCGGGCTGATTTCTCGATCACGAGCGATACATCGAACAAGCAGTTGGCATTCGTCGAGCATATTGTCCGGGCGCTCAAGAAAGGCGGACGTGCCGCTGTGGTCGTGCCCGATAACGTGCTGTTCGAGGACAACACCGGGCGACGGCTACGGACTTGGATGATGGAGCTTTGCGACCTGCATACCATCCTGCGCCTGCCGACCGGCATCTTCTACGCTCAGGGCGTCAAGACCAACGTGCTGTTCTTCACGCGCGGCCAGACCGACAAGGCCAATACCGAGTCCGTCTGGGTGTATGACCTGCGCGCGAACATGCCCGCCTTCGGCAAGACCCGCCCGCTGACCGTGAAGGACTTCGAGGAGTTCGAAGCGGCTTTCGGTAATGATCCTTACGGCAAGGCCGAGCGCACCGACCAGGGCGAAAGCGGGCGCTTCCGTTGCTTCACGCGCGAGAAGATCAAGGAACGCAACGACAACCTCGACATTGCGTGGTTGCGCGATGAGAACGACGACATCGAGGAGCGGCTGACCGAGCCGGAGGATATTGCGGCGGCCATCATGGGCCATCTGCGCGCGGCGTTGGAAGAGATTGAGGGATTGACGGAGGAGATCGAGGTGGAGGCTTTGGTGCCGGAGGAGGCGGCGTGAGTTTTAGTCACGATGTTGAAGACTTGGTCGCGGACTCGAATGATCGTCTGCACGCTACTGCTGACTGGTGGGAGCGAGTCCCATTAGGGGATGTCTGTGACATTTTGAACGGATTTCCATTCAAATCCCAACACTTTAACAACAGTGAAGGTGCACCAGTAATTCGTATTCGTGATGTAACCTCTGGGTTTTGCAAAACTTTCTACAGTGGGGATATTCCGGTAGGTTACTGGGTGGAACCTTTTGACATGGTGGTCGGTATGGACGGCGATTTCAATTGTCGTCTTTGGTCTTCAGAGCGCAGCTTGCTCAATCAGCGTGTTTGCAAGCTGACGCCGCATGAGGATTTTTTGGATAAGAAATTTCTTTCCTACGTTCTTCCTGCCTACTTGCGCCTGATAAACGATCATACTCATTCCATAACCGTAAAGCATTTGTCATCAAAGACAATTGCAAAGATACCATTTCCTCTACCGCCACTTGCCGAACAACGCCGCATCGTCGCCAAGCTGGATCGCCTCTTCGAGCGTACCCGTCGTGCGCGTGAGGAGCTATCGCATATTCCGCGACTGATCGAGAATTACAAGAAAGCGATTTTGGTGGCGGCTTTTCGCGGGGATTTGACGAAGGATTGGCGTGAAAAGAGGGGGTTGCCAATGCCTAAAGAAGTTAAGCTTGGCGAGGTGGCCAAAAAATTATCTTATGGTACTTCTGCAAAATCTTCTAAATCTGGAGATGTCCCTGTTCTTAGAATGGGTAATATTCAGAATATGCGTATAGATTGGAAGGATCTTGTTTACACATCAGATGTCGAAGAAATTGAAAAATATAGCTTAAATGCTGGCGATGTGCTTTTTAATCGAACAAACAGTCCTGAGCTTGTTGGCAAAACCGCTATTTATAAAGGCGAGAGACCTGCTATTTATGCGGGCTATCTGATAAAAATAAAATGTGGAAATCGATTGGTTCCCGAATACTTGAACTACTGCCTTAATAGTCCATTAGGGCGATCTTATTGTTGGCGCGTTAAATCGGATGGCGTCAGTCAGTCTAATATAAATGCTAAAAAACTTGCAGATTTTTCATTTTTGCTGCCAACGCATGATGAGCAGAAAGAGATTGTTTTTCGCATCGAAAAAACGCTAGATTGGCTAGATTCTTTGGTAATAGAGGAACGACAAGCTTCGCACCTCCTCGATCACCTTGACCAAGCTAACCTCGCTAAAGCCTTTCGTGGCGAGCTGGTTCCGCAAGATCCGAGTGATGAGCCAGCATCGGTGTTACTTGAGCAGATTTACGCGGATCGTGAAAAGCAGGTAAAGATTCGGAAAAATAAAAATTGATAATTTATATCGCAAGCTATGGCCAATATAACAGCAAACATATCAATAAATTTTGATAAACCATTGACTGCTTATGTTTTAGTTATGGGCGGCTGGTATCCTACCTGCTTTACTCCAAGCGGAGTTGTTTTGCTAGATAGATGCGTGTTAAGCAAGCTATATCTTTTGAAGCAAAAAGGCATTCAGATTAAAAGTGAAAGAGATCATCACAACAAATACTGGCTAAACTTTTTGAATCGTTCTGATTTGATTTTAAATCCTGTTTTGTGCGAAATTGAAAGTCAATATAGGAGGCATCCAATTTTTTCAGAATTTCGTTTTAGTTTTGACAATGCATGCGAACTTATTAAATCTGTTCTGCCTGAATCGAAAATCATTAGTTACGATGATATAAATTATTTTGCAGCTTTCGAGGCTATTTCTGAAAGATCAAATAGATTTTCAAAAGAAAGCCAGTTTCTTGTTGATGTTTCTCAGTTATTGAAAAATAGAACTTCCAAGAAAAAAATCATTGAAATAGAAAATAAGATAGTTGAAGTTTATAAAAGTTGCGGATTGAACGGTTTTTCGATAGCTTTAATCTTGGCGCTATCTTGCCTTTACGAAAAAGAAGATGGAAGTCAACCGCTGATAGGTAGAAAAATAATAAAGCCTAAAGAAAATTACTCCGAATTAGATGCTTACAATTCTTTATCTGATATTTTTGCTTTAGAAATTTTGGCTTTGTCTAATGGGTTGGGTTCAAGCACTTTATCCTACTGTACTAGAGATAAAAATCTTGCTGCTTTATGGTGTTCTTTAAAATTAACTCCAGGCGTATGGAGTAATGGCGTAAGTAAATTGGAATTTTTGATTGATGATAAATTATTTCCAAGGCTATCAAATGAAAGAATAGCTGAACTAAAAGAAAGAATAGAAAACAGCATTTGAATTTGATAGTTTTAATTTGTATCTCTGTATTCAATCTCCGCCAACACCAACTCCCACCGCTCACACCGTAACCCCTCATCCCCCTTCGCCGTCCTGACCAACACCGCCGCCACCCGCACCGTCACGATCTCCCCGACTGGCGGCTGGAACTTCGCCGCCATCCGCGCGACCACAACCCCGTGGCGATCGCCCAACTCCCAGCCCGGCTGTCCGTCGCGCCGGTTCATCGGACGCAGTTCGAGCGGATCGCCGACCTCCAGGGCCGCCAGCGCCCGATGGATCGGCGCATTCGGGGCGAATCGGCCCGGCCAGTCCAGATAGACCATCGAGGGATCGGCGACCCAGATCCGGTGATCCAGCCCTGGTTCCAACTCCGGCACCGTCGGTCGCGTGCGCAAGGCCAGCCCCTCGGTCGCGCGCACGAAGGGATGCCGCCCGTCCAGCCGCTCGCACAGCGTCAGACTGCGCCGCGCGCGGGTCATGGCCACATAGTAGAGCCGGCGTTCGTCGTCCCCGCTCGACCAGCCCCCGCCATCGAGGATGAGCACATGGTCGAACTCCAGTCCCTTGGCGCGGTGCGCGGTCATCAGCACCATCGGGCCATTGGCCCTGGACTCGGCCATCGTCCGGCCCCCGCTGCCGAACTCGTATAGCGCCTCGATCAGATCCTCGACGACGCGCCGACCTTCGGGCGCGGCTGATTCGGTCTCGGCGATGAACTGGGCCAGCGCGGCGCGAAAGGGATGCTCGATCAGTCCGTCAACCGGGAGGCCGTAACGGCGTCGGAACCAGCGCGAGAGGGTACGGGCGCGCACGAGCACCCGGCGCTTGGCCGTGCGGCGCTGTTCGCCGCGCAGCAGATCGAGCAGCCCGTGGCCTTCGCGCGTGCGATGGAGGTCCGGCTGATGGTCGTCACGCAGCAGCCGCACCGGGACACCGCGCCGTCGGCAGAGCGCGGCCAGCGGCTCCAGGTCTTTCCACTGCCGCGCGATCACCGCGAAGCGCCCCCAGCGTCCTTCGGGCGTGGTGTCCTCGACCGCATAGAGACGCTGAAGCTCGGCCAGCGCGATCTGGGCTTCGAGCCGGGGATCGGCGGAGACGTCGAGCACCTGCACCCGTCCGCCCGTGACCGGATCACGCTCTTCCAGGTCGCCGCCGGCCGGTCGCTCGCGTCGGGCGTGGTCGATGCGAATCGCTTCGTCCGTCTTCATCCGGTCGCGCGCCGGGGCGATGACGCGGTTGGAGCAGGCGATGATGTGACGGGTCGAGCGGTAGTTTTCGATCAGCTGATGGCGGCGGGCCTGGTAGTCGGTCTCGAACTGGCGGATGAAGCGCATATCGGCCCCGCCGAAGGCATAGATGTTCTGGTCGTCGTCGCCCACGGCCATCAGCGACAGGCGATCCTCTTCACTGTCGAGCGCGCGCCCGGCCACGGCGCTGATGAGGTCGTAATGCTCGCCGTTGATGTCCTGATACTCGTCGATCAGCAGGAAGCGCAGTCCGGCCAAGAGCCGATCCCGCTCGGTCGATTCGCTGACATCCTCGCGCTCGGCCTGTTTCAGCCGCGCCGTGGCCTGGCGCAGCACGGTCGTGAAGTCGATCTTCTCACCGCGTTCCAGGGCCACGGCGTAGCTGGTGCCGGTCAGGCGCATGGCCAGACCATGCACCGTCTGCACGCTGACGCCGACGGCTTCCGGCCCGACCAGCGCCCAGAGCCGGTGGCGGATCTCGGAGACCGCCGATCGGTTGTAGGCGAGCACCATGATGTCCTGCGGATGGGCCATGCCCTGGCGCAACAGCCACGCGACCCTATGCACGATCACGCGCGTCTTACCCGAGCCGGGACCGGCGAGCACCAACAGACTGCCCTCGGGCGGGGCGGCGACGATGGCTTGCTGGGCGGGGTTGCGCAGATCGACCAGGATGCGCCGATGAGCCGCTTCCGAGGTCGCGATCTCCAGGATCTCCTTGCGTCCGGCGAAATGGCGGCGGATGAACTCGCCGCGTTCCAGGCGGAAGTAATCGGCGATGAACTGCATCGCGGCCTGGACCTTGACCGCCCCGAGCCGCGCGTACTCGCCCATGACGTGCACCTGAACGATCTTGTCGCGGTAGTGCAGGTCGAGTTCGGCGTAATCGCCCTTGCTGAACTGGCGGCGGCGGGCCTCGCTGTTGAGCGTGATGTTCATCGCCGAGCGGAAGAGCGCCTTGCCGCGCGAAAGTTTGAGGACTTCGTTGGCGTCCAGATAGAGCAGGGCGGACGAGAGCGCCCGGTCCCAATCCTTGATCTCCAGATCCTGGAGCGTGAGATCCCCTTTCAAAGAGTCCTCAAGGTCACGCTGCTTGAACACCACCTGTAGGTTGTTGCCCTGGCGGACGCGATAGACATACTCGACCAGCGCCTGAGCGAAGCGTCGGCGGCGCTCGCTGATCAACTCGATCGAACTCCAGGGGCGCAGCAGTTTGATGTAGCGGTTGTCGGCCCCGGCCGGGCGCAGCTTCAGGAAGGCCCGTTGTCCGTCGCCGTCTCCGTCGCCAAAGGCTTCAGCGAAGGACTTGAGCAGGCGTGTCAGGCGCTGGGGATCGAGGTCGGTGTGCGTCTCGCGGCGCAGGGTGTCGCAGAGGCGGCGCACATTGAGGATCTGCCACCCTTCATCCTGGTCGGCGTCCGGCGCGGCCTCGCGCAACTGCGCAATCAGGGCCGTTTCCAGGCGCGTGAGTTCGTCGAGCCGGTCGCGCGTGGCCGGGTCGCGATAGAGGGTGACGCCGATCTCGGTTTCGTTGGCGAGCAGTCCCCATTGGTCGAGCTCGCGCAGCATGGCCCGGAGCCGGCGCGAATCCAGCCCGGTGGCCAGCATGAGATCGTCGGTCGAGCGGCTTTCATCGTCTCCGGCCTCGATCAGTTCGCGCAGGATGGCTTCATAGGGCGCAATCTCGGTCTGAGGGCCGAGCCGCTTGCGCAGTATCGCCACAGCCTCATCGAGGGCCGTGACCCGCAGACTGCCGGGAAAGACGCGGGTGTGGTTCTCCTGCCGCTCCAGCAGGCGCGCTTCCTCCAGCCAGGCGATGGCGATGCGGACCTTGGTGTCGGCCTGCCGGTCGTCGGCCTCGATGCGGTGTGACTCCGGGGTCTCCAGCAGGATTTCGCCCGTGGTGACGACCACCTCGCCCTCGCTGCGATCCTTGCGCTCGATGGCCCGGATGGCCTTGAGAATGGCCCGGATGTCGTTCTGGCTCAGACGCGAGCGCTTGAGCAGGTTGAACTGGATGTCGAGATCGGCATCATCGTAGAGCAGCACGCATTGGGCCGGCTCCTGATCGCGCCCGGCGCGTCCGGCCTCCTGGATGTAGTTTTCCAGCGATCCCGGCGTGTCGAGATGGATCACCAGCCGCACATCGGGTTTGTCGACGCCCATGCCGAAGGCGTTGGTCGCGGCGATCACGCGCCGACGGCCGGCGATGAAATCCTCCTGCACCGCACGCTTGATGTCGGAATCCAGGCCGCCGTGGAAGTAGGCGCAGTCGATCCCGGCTTGCGTGAGAAATTCAGCGGTTTCCTGAGCCGTCTTCTGGCGGGCGCAGAAGATGATGGCGCCGCCCTCTTCGCGCAGCGCCTCTTTCAGCCGGCGCAGCACCTCACCAAGCTTGGCTTGGGCCGGAACCGCGTGCACCTCATAGACCAGATTGTCCCGGCTCACGCCGCCTTCGAGCCGGTCGAGTTCCAGGCCCAGCCGCTCGCGGAAGTGCGCGGCGATGTCGTCGACGACATCGGGCTTGGCGGTGGCGGTGAAGCCGAAGACCGGCGAACAGCGATCCTTCTGCGTGGCCTTGATGAACTTGGAGACGTAGAGATAGTCGGGCCGGAAGTCGTGGCCCCACTTCGACAGACAGTGCGCCTCGTCGAAGATCCAGGCGGCGATCTCGCGGTGGCTGAGCGCCTGAGCGAAGGCGGTGCTACGGAATTGCTCGGGGGCGACGAAGATCAGCCCCAGATCGCCCAGCCGCAGCCGGTCGAGCATGGCGCGGCGCTCGATGGGGGTCAGCATCCCATTGAGATAGCCGGCACAGGTGAGGCCGCGCGCGATCAGGTTATCGACCTGATCCTTCATCAGCGACTGCAACGGCGAGATCACCACCGTCAGCGCGCCGGTGCGCTCGTAGCGGGCCAGGGCCGGCAGCTGGAAGCACAGCGACTTGCCCCCGCCCGTGGGCAGGATCGCCAGTGTGGGTCGTCCGCCGAAGCCGTTCTCGACGATGGCCCGTTGCAGCGAGCGTCCGTCAGGCGTCGCGGGCTTGGTGCGAAAGCGGGTGATGCCGGGGAAGTAGAGGGGCAACAGCCGGTCGAGATCATGCTGTTCGCGGCACCAGGCGCACGCGGGATCGTCACAGGGCCGATCGCGTAAGGCGGCGATGGCCTCACCGGTTTTGGGAAAGGCGTGCCGCACCCAGGACGGCAGGACTGAGTTTCCGCCCGCCACGCCGAGCCACGCCAGCGTATAGGCCAGCGGCTTGCGCCACGCGGGATCCGGGAGCCAGTCTGTAATAAGCCGGCGATGCGCCGTGAGACAGACCTGGTCCGCTGTCGCCCGTGTCCAGGCGGTCACAGTTTCCTCCAGCGATGGCGGCGCGCTGTGGCGCACGGCGCGGAAGATCCGGGCCAGACCGGCGTTTTCCTCGCCGCCCATGAGCGCGTGCAGACACAGCAGCTCGTCGGGGGATTCAGCCGCCCGCGCCTTCAGCGCCGCATACTCATCGCGGAAGAGTTGATAGGCCAGTTCCGCATCGCGCACCGGATCATTGCGCGAAGTGGTGCAGAGCCGATAGTCCTTGACCAGCTTGTGATAGGGATTGCGCGGGAAGGCGATCGGCGAGAGTTCGAGGGTGTCGATCAGCGGCAGGCGATGGAGGGCCAGATCGGGATGGAGCACGGACAGCGCCGGTTGATCGAAGGCGATGATGTTGTGACCGAGCAGGCCGGTCGCCCCGTCGGTCAGCGCATCGACCTTGGCGACCAGACTCCGATCCTGGCCGGAAAGCTTCAGTCTCGCGCCCGTGTCGGGACGGTACAGGCCGATCTCGCGCAGCTTCAGCCGGTCGTGGCGGTCGGTTTCGATATCGAGGCAGAGCAAAGCGGGTTCGGAGGGCGCGGTCGGCTCCATCCAGTCTCCTTGAGCAACGGGCAGGGTCCAGGCGATTTGTCTCAGGAATATTACAGGACGTGGCGTTGATGCGGCGATCGGGAGTACGATCCGCCGGACATCGCCCGCATCGAGGACTGCCATGAGCCAACTGTCATCCTGGTGTTCGAGACACGTCCGCGCGTGCCTGCTCTTCAGCCTGCTCGGCGGCCTGATCGCCGCTCCCGTGGCGGCTGACCAATCCACCATTCCCGGCGTCGAAGTCCAGCGGCTCGCGCGCTCCAGCCAAAGCTGGAACGGGCATCCGCTCCCGGCCTATCGACCAGAGCAACCCGAGATCACCCTTCTGCGCTTTCGCATCGCGCCGGGCGCCCGGCTGCCGCTGCATCAGCATCCGGTCATCAACGCAGGCGTGCTGCTCTCGGGTGAGCTGACCGTCGAGTCCAAGGCCGGCGAGATCCTGCACCTGAAAGCCGGCGAGGCGCTGATCGAACTGGTCGGGGAGCTGCACTTCGGCTACAACGCGGGCACCGAGCCGGTCGATCTGATCGTGTTCTATGCGGGTAACGTCGAGCAGCCGATCATGGAACTGGCCGATGGAGCGGCTGGCCATCAACACTGAGGATTCAGCCGGTCGCGCGCCTGATGGATCGTGACCGGGTTCTCGGACGCCATCGCGGCTTCGTGTGTATCCTTCCATCCGGCTCCCGCACCCCTCATCGGACGTCGTCCGGGCGCGGTTCTTACGCATGATCCGCTTGGAGGCTCCAGACATGCTCTCGATGCACCGCCACCCCATCGCTCGGCTCCTGCCGGGGTTGATTCTGGCCTTGACCGCGTTCGCGGCCACGGCCCAGCTCGATCCACCAACCTATCAGGGCGGACGTGGACAATGGCAGTGGGAGGGGAACGTCGCCAAGACCTTCTTCGACAATGGGCTGGCCATTGCGATTGCTTTTCTGCCCGATGACGACTGCGATACCGCCTACTTCGGTCTTATCGGCAACGATCAGGTCAAGTCGATGACCTTCACCATCGACCAGAGCCAATACAACACGCTCGACGTCGAAGCCATCGATGCCGGTGACGGCACGCCGCTGATCGGTTTCCCGCTCTCGGACCAGGCGCTCTACGACCTCAAGCGCGGCCAGATCCTGCGCGTGCGCACCGACCAGGGCAATCTGAACGTGGGACTCACGGGCACGGCCCTGGCGTTCAACAACGCCTACGGCAACTGTCGGCTCATGCTCCAGGAGACCACACTGCAACCGAGCCGCAGCCGTCCCAACGCCGAGCAGGCATTGGCCCCCACCAAGCCGTCGGCGCCCGACAAGCTCTCGCGCATCGACCTGGAGAACGGGACGGTGATCGTCATGTTCGCGGGCGAGTTCGAGGCTGGGGATGGGCAACGGATCATCGCGGCACTGGAGGAAACCGGCGCGTCGGCACTCGGACTCAACAGCGTCGGCGGGCTGGTCTCGGAAGCGCAGATGGTCGGCTACTATCTGCGCAGCCACAACCTCGTTACGATCGCGGGCGAGATGTGCGCCAGTGCCTGCACCTTTGCGCTGGCCGGCGGCGTGGATCGGCTGGCTATCGATGGAGCACGCATCGGCCTGCATCAGTCCTATACGCCCGGTGGTGGCGGCAGCCTGGAGGATGGTCAGCGTCTGGTCGGCAACTACATCCGCTACTTCCAGAGCATGGGGGTGGATGCCGAGGTCGTGGCGTTGGCGGCGACCATGCCCAGCGATGGTATCCGCTGGATCGATCCCGGTCGGGCGATGGAATTGAAGCTCATCGGGGCGGTTTTGCCCTGACACCACATCGGAGACCTTATCCCATGCGTAGACTGGCCCTGTCCGCCGTCCTGCTCAGCACCTGCATGATCTCGCATGCCAACAACGAGCTTTATACGACACGTTACTCAAGCTGCATGGACCAAGCGGGCGGCGTGACCGTTGAGATGCTGGACTGCATTGGCGAAGAACTGAACACGCAGGACGCGCGGCTCAACGGCGCGTATCAGAAGCTGAGGGCTCAGCTGTCGGCTGAACGCCGGAAAGCGCTTCAGTCGGCGCAGCGGTTGTGGATTCAGTATCGGGATGCGAACTGCGACTTCTACCTCGACCCCGAAGGTGGGACGCTCCATCGTGTGATGGCCGCCGACTGCGTGTTGCGGGAAACGGCCGAACGCGCGAAGGAGTTGGAAGGTCTGGCCGAAGTCTACGGTCACTGAGTGACGTGCATTTCAGCGGTCGCCGCCAACCGCTCCATCTGCCGCGCAAGCGCAATATCGCGCTCGGCGGCGCTGGGGCGTGGTGGCGACCGTGCTGCTGCTGGTCGCTATCGAATTCATGGCGGCCAGGCCAGTTTGAATCGCCCGCTCAAACCTGAGCGTAGATCGCCTGCGGTTGCTGCGCATACGCCGCCCAATAGCAATCGCCATAGGAATAGTGCCACCATTCCGAGGGCATGGGCGCAAAGCCGGCCTGGAGCATCGCCAGCAGGAGCAATCGGCGCTGTGCCTGGGCGAGCGGCGGAATCTGTTCGGACAGTAGGTGTGAGCGTTCCTCAAGCGCATTGACGCCCGATCCCATGTCGACGAGTTCCTGGTTCTGCATCAACGCCAGATCCACCGCGCCGCCGGTCAGGTGCGGCGGGATGGAGCGGTGCGGATCGGCAATGAACTGTGTGATCAGGCGATAGCGTTCGGCCGCATCCAGATCGGGGTAATCGGCTTCGCACTGCCGGGAAATGTCCTCGAACAGCTGCTGTTGCACGGCTTTCGGGCGCAGGGTTTCCAGGATGAACAGCTGATAGCCCAACAGGTGCAAGGCTTCGGCGGCCTGGAGCAACCGGAGGGCCGCACCGGCACGCATCCGGAAATCGGTCATCTGGGGCGCAAAGACCAGTCGCCGATTGGTATCGACTTCGCGCAGATCGACCAGCTGCTCACCGCCTTCGACGGTCGGGATCATGTTGGCGGCAGGTTCATCCAGGTAGGTGCGTAACCGGTCGAAGGGCGACAGGGCCAGATAGTCATCGAGTGCGTAGGCTGTTTGCATCGTTCGGATTTCCTGTGTGAACGGCGTTGTCGCCTGTCCGGCCTTCAGGCCACTGTCTCCCGATAGCCATGCTGCCGGCGTCGCTTTCCAATCGCCGCGATCTGCTTCAGTCCGGCCTCATGCGACTCGACCCATACGATGCGCTGTCCGCCCAGCTGCGAACCGATCCCTCCCCAGCACTGGAGCAACGTCCAGTCACCGAACAGGTCGCGGACCAGGACCACGCTGTAGTAACGCTGCTTCTCGGGGTGAATCCAACGGCATGGAGACGGCGCGCGATCAGAGCGGGACATGACCGGCCGGCTCGGTACCGTCTCTGCGTTCGGGCGGCTCCGCTTAGATTCCTTGGGCAATGATTGGGCATTCGACGCGACGGGTGGCACTCAGGGTTGCTCCAGGGTCAGATGGCGAACGTGCACGGCGCCCGCGCCGCCGAACTGGAGAGCCAGACGGCCGGTGCGGGGCGCTTCGGTCATCCAGTCGGCGGTCAGGGTGTCGTTGATCCAGACCCGCATCCGCTTCTCCTCGATCAGGATCTCCAGCCGGTTCCAGCGCCCGAGCGTGTCGACATGGTTCAACGGAGGACTGATCCCGACCAGCGCCCCGGTGCGCCATTCCTGTTTCGGATGCCGATCCCACAGATTGATCTCATAGCAGGCCGTCGGTGAGATCGCTTCGCCCGGCGTGCAGCCGACAAAGACACCGCTGTTGGTCTCGGGCTCGATCCAAACCTCCAGGCGCAAACGCAGTGAACCATAGAGCTCACGCGAAACCAAGTATCCAGGATCGGTAGTCGAACCCCTCGCGATCAGTTCATCGGCGGACTGCTCCCAAACCATCGGGCCTTCCGTGTCCCACACAGGCGGCTCCAATGGCGCTCCCGCGCCGCAGGTCGAATTGGACATCAGCCATAAACCGATGCAACCGGCCCTGATAGCCGCCATGCTGAAAGGATGGCTCATAATTTGGCGACCACGGACGCCATACGATCGTCGCTGACATGGGTATACATCTGCGTGGTCGCCAGATTGGCATGCCCCAGCAAGGCTTGGATGTCGATCAACTCGGCCCCCGATTCCAGTAAGCGGGTGGCATAAGTATGGCGTAGTTTGTGCGGCGTGATCTTTTTATCGAGACCAGCCTTCTTGATGATCTTGCTCAAATAGTCGCGAACCGTGCGCGGCTTTGGTGGATCGCCACCTGATTCTTTGGCGAAGATGAATTCATCACTCGGCAGATCGGAGATCCAGGCGGCGAGTTCTTCACCAAAAGCGACAGGCAATGGTACCATTCGTTCCTTATTACCCTTGCCGATCACGCGCACCGAGCGTGCGATCTGACCCGTCACACGTACATCCCGGACTCTTAAAGCGAGTGCTTCGCTAATACGTAACCCTGAATTTTGAAGTAGATCGAACAGCACCTGATAGCGCTGGCGAATAAGCATGATCGTCTCGGGCGTGTTGCCGAAAATGTTCTCGGGCAGATCGCTGATGTCCCGAAGCGCTTCTTTGAGCCGATCCTGTTCATCCCGTTCCAGCCAAATTGGAATACGTTGAGGCGTCTTCGGCTTCTCGGCCAAATAGACCGGATCAGTCTCGACAAGCTTACTCTTGAGCGCCCACTTATAAAATGTCGAGAGCGCGCTGACCCGGCGCGAAATGATATGAGGCTTGACCTTGCGCTCTCGCGTCTGGACGTTGATCCATTGCTCGACCTCGATATGCGAACATTCCCGCCAGTCGTGCTCGGATTCATCCAGCCAACGGCCCCATATCCCCAGATCGGAGTGATAGCCGTAGCAGGTACTCTCGGCGCATCCGCGTGTGTAGCGCAAGTGGCTCATGAAATCCTTGCGTACATCCCAGAACGTCTTGTCGATCATAAGGGTTCCCCGGTCGAAAAGTGACTGAAGTCAAGTCAATGTGACTGATTCTGACGACCTCCCAAGCCTAGCCGTTAATCGTCCGGATTGCGCGTCTGGATGTGAGGCGAGCGTGACTTCAGTTGACTTCAGTCAAGTCGACTTGACTTCAGTGTCCGAGTGGTTGATCAGGATTCATCGCCCCGGTTTCCAGGGGCAAATCCATCGACAGATCGGAAACGCCGATTCTCTCTCCATCGGCCCTTTGGCCTCTTGTTACAAAAAGGAGACGAATTTGGAGGCTGGCTCGATCACCTGAAATTGATATTTGTGTTGATCCGATTTGAAAGAGGTTTTCGGCTATGTGACGGCATTCGCAAAAAATAGGCTATATCATCGGGGGGCGTCTGGGGAGCGTGTTTCGGACTTTCGTCCAACCTTTCCTGAAACAAGTCGAGTGACGTTGATGGGCGAGGTTCGCGCGCCGTCCTGGACGTCGTAGACGATGGCTAAAAAAGCCCATAAAGTGTATGTTTCAAGTTGACTTAAAATAACTTAATTTAAGTTGCTGCGACTTAAAATGACTTAACTTAAGTCATTATGGCTGCGCGAGAATAGCGATTTAGCGCTTGGATTTGGACGATGCATCTGGGTTCAACTCGGGCACGAACGGAGCGGCCGGCAGCGTCAGACCTTGCCTCTGCCTTGGTCAGCATCACAAATTGAGTTTGAGAGCAGTCGCACGGTTGTGACCAAAGCGTTATCCTGTGGCGCTGACTCAGCGCTATTCACAGGCTGACGTCATCGGCTGGTCTCAAGCAGCGGTATGGAATGCGATGTCGGATCAGCATGATTGCTGCGAAGCGTCTAAACTCGGAGTTCTCTATCGGCCATGTTGGCTTTCGACCTCGATGGGAGCGCATGATGGAAACACAAGTCAACCCAACACAGCCTACCACGGAACGCATGACTTCCGGCGAAAACCTTGCCATCGATCCGGAGAAACTGCGCGCTTTTACCGCTGGAGCCAAATATCGTACCAGTAATGACAGAATGCCATGGTCGCGATTCGATCAGGACGATGTTGCGAGATACAATGTCTCGCTGCGATTGAACGACTATTATTTGTCGATGCTGCGCTACATATCCAAACAGCACGGCGTCAGTCAGCAAAAATTCATGGCCAATGTCATACTGCCGGCACTCGAAAACGAATGGGACAATCTCAAGGGCGGCGGCTTATCCTGAATGTCAGGATGAGCGGTTTTCCTGTTTACTGAATCGATGATGTCAGGGTAGCCCTGTGGCTGACAGGGGCGATGCGTCAGCCCGATTGATTTGGACGCCCACCCGCCCCCTGATAGCCACGGACCTCGATGCTGCATCCGAAGCCGCGTGACGGCTCGCCCTGGTACATCGTCGCCATCAGCCTGTTCCCCCTGAGCCCTACGCGCGGCGCTGAAGCCGGATCGCCACCGCCTGGTCGACCCTATCCGCTAGGGGTCATGAGTCCCGTTTTTCGCGCGTGCTCGCCAACGCGCGCTCCCTATCCCACTGATCTGAAATCAGATAGAATGACTTGCATCAAGTCAAGTCAACTTGACTTAAAGTAAGTCAAGTTGACTTGCCGTTTATAACCAACGGAAAAATATATGATTTTACTTCTTGGTGGCGAGAAGGGCGGCACGGGCAAGAGCACGCTGGCCGTTAACCTGGCGGTCTGGCTGGCGACCAAGGGTGTCGATGTCATGCTGGTTGACACGGATCACCAGCGCACGGCCAGCAACTTCATCGATCGGCGCAACAGCCAAAACGACCTGCCACGCATCCACTGTGTCGAGAAATACGGCAATGTTCTGGACGCTGTTCGTGATCTTGCCGGGCGCTATGACGAGGTCATCGTCGATGCAGGCGGACGGGATTCGGAGGAATTGCGCAGCGCCCTGGTGGCAGCGAATCTGGTCTGTTGCCCGCTCAAAGCCAGCCAGCCCGACATCGAGACCACGGTCCACATGAACGAGCTGGTGAAGCTTGCGCGCGCGCTGAACCCGATCCTACAGGCGCGGCTGGTGATCTCGATGGCGTCGACCAACCCGGTCGTTCAGGAAGCGCTCGAGGCGCGCGAGATCCTGAAGGAACTGCCCGAGTTCGTGCAGTCCGACGTTTCGATCTTCGAGCGCAAGATCTATCGTGATGCGATGGTCGAAGGCCGGGGCGTCATCGAGATGGGTAATGAAAAGGCTACGGCTGAGATCACAGCACTGGCCCACGAGATCTACGGAGACATTCGATGAGCAAATTCCAACTACCGACCCAACTCAAGTCTGTACCCCAGCAGGAGTTGCCGCCGGTCGATCCCGACGCACTGCGCCAGTTCACCGCCGGCGCCAAGGATCATCGCGCGGGTCAGGACGCGCTTCCGTGGGAGAAGTTCGACCCGGAAGAACAACCCAAATACAACGTATCGGTTCGGCTGAACGATTACCACATGGCCATGCTCAGGTATCTGGCAAAACAGATGGATGTCAGCCAACAAAAGGTGATGAACAGGATCCTGCGTCCTCAGATCGAGGAAAAGGCGCGGGAACTGAGTTCTGGAAAATAGGAGGGCGACATGGAGAGCCGCGAACAGGATCGTTGGTTCGGCGCGGGTTGGGCCGTCTACAAGGGCAGCATGGGCGATGACTGCTTTCCTCCCCTCAACGATATCGATGCCCAGCGCGCCTGGCTCGGCGGATTCGGTGCGGCTTGGGTCGAATATTCGGACGCAGACGGTTCAGCCTCGATTCTTATCGGCGACGGCATGGGCGGCGAATCGCTCCATGACGCCTTGGCCTCCGCTTTGAAGGGACACTCTGTGCTGCTGCAACAACTTCTAGCCCATCGCGATGGGTGGAGTAACCGGACGGTTCATTGATTGATCGGACAAAGGACTTGGCATTGATGAAGAAACATAATCTGGTCCTTGATGTCGAGAACATTGAGCGCCGGATCGCTGAAAAATTTCCCCAATTCACGCTGGATCGTGAAAGCTATTCGCAGACATGCCAGGATGCAAACTGGCATTGCACTCGCCATGACGTTGACTTCACGGTGTCTGCCCGCAATATGCTTCATGGCACGCTGGCTGGAATATGCACACAGTGCCGAACCGAAATCTTGAGTGACCGTCTCCGTGCCAAGCGATCGCTGATCGCCACCGATGAACGACTGCGGTTGTACGAAGCACAGTGCGAGGCGCAGGATCTCGACGTGATCAGGCGTTGGCGTGATGGTGCAAAGTACCAAGAGATCGCCGACGAATTTCGCTCGACCAAGAATCAGGTGGCTTATCAGATTGAGCGATTCCGCTGTTGGATCAGCACACATTCGACTTCGGAGCCGTCTTCGCCAGTGGAGATTGGGCGCCGACTGAACCGATCAATCGGAGCTCGTATCCGCACGAGACGCAAGCAACTCGGTTTGTCGCTGCGCAAGCTCTCCGAGCGCATTGACGGAGCCATTTCCTCGGTGGCGCTCAACAATTACGAGATCGGTCTGCGCCGCCCTGGAATCGAAGAGGTGATGCAACTGAGCGCGATCTTCGAGGTCTCGCCGGCATGGTTGCTGTGCATCGATGACCGACCGCCGCCGGATGAGCACGAGCGCGAGCTGATTCGCCACTTCAGGCGAACTGATGAGCGGGGCCGGGGGTTGATTTTTCAGTTATCGGCCGCCTTGGCTTCGAATACGCGCGAGCAAACCTCTGATGTCTCAGATCCCTGAGTTGATTGGCGGGTTTGGTGCCGGTGCCGCCATCCTCGATAGCGTGACCGATGATCCCGTCTTCTTCCCGCCGCTCGCTGACGAGTCGGCTCCAGCCGATACGCCGATCGAGAATGAGGGGCTCGGGCAGGATGGTAAATTCCTGACCAATCTAACAGCGGGCCGCGCCACTGAAGATTCTTTCACTGCATCGAGTGGCCTGGATGCGAAGTTATCGACAGATTCTGTGGATAGATGATTTTCGTCCGGGTGGAATCGACGTCCGAGTGATGCCGGCTTCCATCAGCCTCATCACGGCCAGCGGACTGCTGTCGCTCCCGGCCGCGAACTCCCAGGTATCCTGAAGCCGTATCCATCCATGGAGCGCACGCCGCTCCCGGCGGCGGGCAGGTTGCACCCAGCCGTAGCGTCCTACCAGCATGCCGGAGCCGCAAATAGCGCGGCACCGGCACGCACAAGCCTCAGCGCGATCTTCAAGCTCGGGTTTTGACTGCGCCCGCCCGACAACCGGCAAACAGCGCCGGATGCCGGACGGGCGCAGTCGAGTCTCATGTGGGGAGCGCCCCGCCCCCCTGAAGGTCGCTACGCTCCAAGGTGGGGCTGCCGTGCCGGGGTCGCGTCCGGCTGACGCCGTTCGCTCCTTTCCCGGCACGGCAGCCCGTTTGATCAGATACCCACCCGCCCGCCCTGTTGCCACGGCTGGAGATTTTGATGGCGGTGATCGAGACGATGTACCGGCCTGAGCGTCCCGCAAACAGCGCGGCACGCTCAGGCGGCGAGTGCATCAGTGACGGCAAGGTCCAGGCGTTGTGGGGCTATCGTGGCGGGAGCGCGCCACGCCAGCCCGATTGATTACAAGCCCTTCGGGGGTCGCTGCGCTCCAAGGTCACGACCTTTGATGACGGTTCTTTCAGCCTCATTGCGTTCCCTTCCGCGTCCGCGCGCCATAGCGTATTGGCCCATGCAACCTCATCCCGCGCGCGGCGTGCTCGCCCTCTGCCCCGCGTGGTATGCATCGCCAAGCAGCACTCTGCAAGCTCCTTCCAACAGCTGGCTCATCGTTTCCTGATGGGCGGGGCAACCGGGCGCCGCGCTTTCCAGTTTCAGTATCACCTTCCTCTGCAAGTTCCTTCCGGCGGCCAGTTCATCGCGTCCTGATAGGCGCGGACGCACCACCGGTCACGGCTGAAGATTCGATAGGGCGTACCAACAGAAAGCTCGCGGTTAGCCTGCCGGCCTCATTCCGGCAGTTGGCTCCTCAAACAGGTCGCCAAGGGGGCGTGTCAGCTTGTTGTCGGGCCTCGTGCCAGCGCGTCCTTTCGCGCATCGGCCTTGGTGGCCCCGTTGGGCTGGCCGGGTCTGGCTGGTCTCGGTGTCCGGCGGGGTGGCTCGCCGTGGTCTGGTCGGTCTGGCTTCCTCTTCCTTTTTGTGTTCTTTTTTCTCCTTTCTCGTTGTTTTTCTTGCTTTTTCTTTCTTTTTGTGTTCAAATTGTGGTGTGCGCTGGGGGGTGGTCTCCCGGCTCTGGCCTTCGGGGGGTGTCCCGTGTCTTCCCTGCCTCTGCCTTCCTTTGCTGGTCCTTCGTCCGTCGTTTGCTCCCGCGCGCTGGTGTGCCGTGGTGCCGGTCTTGGTGGTCGGCCCGGCTCCGCTCCGTGGTGGCGTGTGCTGGTCGGCTCCGCCTTGGCGTCCGGGTGCCGTCGCTGGCGGGTCCGTGCTTCCTCGCGCTCCTTCTCCGGTGCTGTGGTCGTGGTTGGCTTCGCCGAGCCTGGCCCGGCTGCTGTGTTCGCGTCCGCGTGGGGTTGGTGGGTCGGCGTGTCGCTGGCCGTGCGCCGCTTCCGTGGGGTGTCCGGCGCGGTCTGGGGCGTCTCGGTGCCGGTCGCCGTGCCGCCGTCGCTTCGGCTCGCGCCGCCGTTGCCCGTCGCGCCCGTCGCCGGCTGGTTCCGCTCGCGCTAGTCGGTCGGTTCCCAGGGCGTCCCTTGGGGGTCGCCCTTTCTCCCTGGGGGTGTCCCGTGTCCCAGCTGTCCCTGTTCCCATCCCTGTCCCCTTCGGTCCCTCCTGTTTGGGCATTCGGCGGCGCGCGCTCGTTGTCGCCCTCGGCGTCTGCGCTGGCGTCCTCGGTCGCGTTGGCCGTGTTGCGGTCAGGTGCCGGCTTGTCTGTCGGGTGCTGTGTCGGGGCGGATTCGGTCGTGCTTGCGGCGGCCGTCTCGGCTGGTCTGGCTCCCCGTCTCTCGGTTTTTTCCGCCTTTGGCCCGTTGGGTTCCGGTTCGCCCGCCGGTGTTTGCTCTCTGTCAGCTGTCGCCCAGGTGCGCCGCGCCGTCCTGTCGGGCGCCTCGCTTCGGTCTTGGGCGGGTGGCGGCCCGTCCGTGCCCCTCTCTGTCCGGCTCGCCGCGCGCACTGGCGCCGTTGGTGCCGCCGCTTCGTCCGGTGCTGTGGTGTTCCTGTCCGCCAGCTCGCGCGGTTCGCTTTCCCTCGCGCGCTCCGTCGCCGCGCGCGGTCTGCCCGTGGTCGCGTTCCCCTCTTCCCCCGGCGCTTCCCTGCCTCTTCTGTCCCCGCGCGGTCGCTGGCTTCCGCTCGCCTCCGCTCCCGCCTCCCTCTCGCTTTTTCATTCCTTCCCCGGCTTTTTTTGGGAATAAAATATTCACTTTTTACCTTGAAATATTCCCTATAGGTAATAAAATATTACCAAGGAGCATCATAAAAAGGATTATCGCGGACTTCCCGAGACGGCCTCGGGATCACGCGCTGGGCTAGCGGCTACCGCGCAAGCGACCCCCCAGTTACCAATCAACCCTTTTTCTATGAGGTAAGCGCAATGAGCAAGCAGCCGTATTTCATAACGGAGATTGACACGCGCGTATCCGGTATTCCTTGCCTGATCGGCGTTGAGAGCTACAGCCATTACAGCCCAGATCCAAATGCCATTTGGTCGGACTGGGATTATCTCGGTCACACCGAATCGGACTGGCGCATTCTCGACCGTCGCGGACGGATCGCCGAATGGCTGGAGTGCAAGATGACCGCGCATGACAAGGCGCGTATCGAGCATGAGATCGACAGCTACATGGAGAGAGAAGCAAAGGATCGGCGCACAGAGTCGGCGATCATGCGGTACTTGGATCGCCGATGCTGGTAACAGAAAACGGCTTGCCGGATGGCACTCCGACAAGCCGCCAAACCCTCACGCTTTGGAACGGACAATGAGGTGTTTCAAGTGTACGACGAAAGCCAGTTTGACATCAACCGCCCCGATTCTTCTTTCGATGATTGGTGGATGAGCCTGGACGACTGGGTTGAATCTCCCGCCGGTCTGGCGTGGCTGGCCACGATGGAGGATGCCGAGTCGATGCGCCGCGATGCGGATTTGAGTGGCAGCCGCCCCGGTCTTGGATCAACTTGGGAGGGGTTTTGAATGATCAATCAGATCATGCCATCGAAAGATGGTCACGAGTTTGGCGCGACAATCACCCGCCAGGGCCAGCTACACATCAAGCGCTGCAACGGTTATTACCCGCTCGACAGTATTGAGATGCCGCTTGACGTTGCACAGCAGCTTTACGAGTTTCTGGCTCGCGAATTCGGGCCGCAGTCGTTCGACGAAGCCCGTGAAGCGCTCCATCGCGTCTTCCCCGGCAGCGCCGCCTAACCACTGACAAACGCCCGGACCGGTGCCGGGCAGGAGCAAAGCATGAACGAATTAAGCCCGCTTGAAAAAGCCCTTGAGAATGACGCGCTTTGGCTGGAAGACGCGCGCGGCGGACGTTTCAGCCGTTATGCAATCGGCGATCAAAGCCAGGAAGAAGGCCGATCCGCCTGGTTCTGCAACGACTGCGGAGCCGAGATCGACGACCTCAATGAGGGGTGCGATGAGTGCGGAACCGGCCAACCTGACCCGGACGAGGAATAAATCCACCAACGCACGGCTTCGAGCCGGGCAGGAGCGCGCAATGTACGTTTATATCCAAACCGAGCCTGGTTTATGGCATCGCATTACACGCAAGTCTGTAAGTCACTGATTTTTTATAGAGCACGCTCCAGGCTGTGTTTTATGAAATTCAACGACTTACAGAGATGTGTAGAATGCGATGGGTTTATGGACCGTCGGATTTTTTGATCCGGACGGCAAATGGCACACCGACAGCGATCATGGGGATCGCGAAAGCGCCGCACGCCGAGTGGCGTTTTTGAATGGCTCAAATATCAGTTTTGCGGAGTGATCCTGCAAACGAAACAGACCCGGAACAACGCCGGGTTTTTATTAGAGGAATCAGAGATGCGCAAACCCAAACCGATACGGCAGAGACTAGTTACGATCGCTGTACCCGCTCAGTTTGAAAACACGTTTCAGCAAATGTCAGAGCGTGCGCTGAAAGCCATTTCAATCGGATTCATCTTCGATGATCGGTCCCTTACCCGTGAGCAATATTCGGCATTGCGGAGAACGGCCCGGCTGGTTTGGCATTGGCAAGGCATGAACGATAGCGCGCCCCTATGTCTGCGCGCATTCATCAAGCGCCTGAATCCAGCTGGCGAATGGGATCTAGACCCGCGTTCTGTCCGGCTACGGCGGAAAATTCGAGCACTGGAGATCGAAAGCAACCCGGATTTAGATGACATTCCCTTTTGAAGTCGACGAAATACGACGCGCGGTTTACTGCGCGTTGTGATTGATAACCGCTTCCGACCGGCCCAGCGCCGGGCATGGAGGATGTGTGGAATACGTATAGCACTCTATTGAAACCACGCCGCCGGATGTCGACATTCTGGTGTTTTTCCAGATTTCGGGGTCCACCAGGTTGCCTGGGACTCGGAAGAAGAATCACGGGTCATCGATGACGGCAAATTCGGCCCGTTTGCATTGCGCCGCTGGAAAGCGCCGCCGACGCACTGGACGCCGCTCCCGGAACCGCCCGTTCAGGACGCACGGGAGGACTGATTTCAAAAGCCGGCCGGCGGGAGCCGATGCATAGAGACCGCCACGAAGGAACTCCCGGCTACGCGCCGGGAGGCCACAGATCGAGCCGCGACGCGAACGCGCGATGCTCAGGAACCGAGGACGCCCCGGATCGCCAGCAGGATCTGGATGTAGCCCGCCTTGTCGATCTCGCGCGGAAGCGCGATCGAGCACAGCATCCGCCACTCCTGAAGCGTGATCTTCAGAGCATTGATCGTGGGGTCTTCAGCGAGTGCGCGCAGTCCCGAAGGCAGGTTGGGATCGAGCAGCAGGGCGATGATTTCCGCCGGCGTCTTGGATCCCGAAGACTCATCGCCTGATCCCTCGATCGTTGAACCGAGCAAATGCGACTCCGTGACCTCATAAAGTTTAGCGAGCTTCTGAAGCAGTTCGACGCTGGGCGTTTTATCGCCGGACTCCAGCTTCGAGACGAACCCCTGGGAAAGGTCGAGCGCAGTCGCCACCTGAGCCTGAGACAGGTCACGAGCGATTCGGGCGGATTTCAGTCGAGCGTGTAACATTGGGGGTTTTCCGGCTGGATCTGGTATCAGTCTAGCATCAGAATAATCCCTATAGGTCATAAATTATTCCCTTGGAGACGCTGATGAATGTTCAGGACAAGGAGCGCGATCGAGCGCAACGTGACATCCGGGCCGAGATCCTGCGCTATCTCAAGAGCGATGGCCGGGTGGCCTGGGCGGCTGGAGTCCATGTTCGCGCCTTTCGGGGATGCTCGGATATCCTCGGGCAGCTGGAGACGGGCCATTTCATGGCGGTGAAGGTGAAGCGCCTGGGCGAGCCGCTTGGTTCTGGACACGCGGCTTTTCTCGATCAGGTCGGTACGGCCGGTGGCTTGGGGATTCTCGCGCATGGCATTGAGGACGTGCGGCAGGCGCTGGAGGCGTTTCACGGGCAGATGGAACCTGTGTCGGAAGACGCGCTCATGGCATTCGAGCCGGAGACAGTTCTCCTGATGTCGGAAGTCAGCATCAATCCGACGCGCTACGAATACGGGCGAGGCTGAGGTCTGTTGCAGGCTTCTTGTCTGGGTTGGATCGACGTCCGGGTGATGCCGGCTTCTCTGCATTCCTGAGAGCCCATCACTGACAGCGGGCTGCTGCCGCCACCAGCCGCGAGATCCCAGGTATCCTGAGACGGTGTCCATCCATGGAGGGCTCGCCGCTCCCGGCGGCGAGCAGGACGCTCCCAGTCGCACCCTCCTACCGGCGCAACGGAGCCGCCAACGACGCGGCACCGTTGCGCATGAGCCGATCAGGATCGTCGAGGGCGTGACCGGCCCCGCTGACGCGGAGCCGGGGTGGAGGCGCCATCCATGGCGCGACCGATCTTCGGCTCCTGCCTTTGTGCCATGGCTGAAGATTCGGATGGCGGTGATCGAGACGGCGTACCGGCCCGAACGCCCCGCGCCAACGACGCGCGGAGCGTTCGGACAGCGAGCACATCAGAGACGGCGAGCACTCAGGCGTTGAGGGGCCGACGGCTCCAGGGCGCGACCGGCAAACAGCGCCGGTTGCTCCTTCCCTACACCGTCAGCCCCGGTTTTCATAGACCCTTCGGGGGTCGCTGCGCTCCAAGGTCACGACCTTTGATGACGGTTCTTTCAGCCTCATTGCGTTCCCTTCCGCGTCCGCGCGCCATAGCGTATTGGCCCATGCAACCTCATCCCGCGCGCGGCGTGCTCGCCCTCTGCCCCGCGTGGTATGCATCGCCAAGCGGTCTTCTGCAAGTTCCTACCGGCTGCCGGTTCATCGCCTTCTGATGGGCGGGGCAACCGGGGGCCGCGCTTTCCAATTTCAGTGTCACCTCCCTCTGCAAGCTCCTACCGGCTGCAAGTTCATCGCTTCCTGATGGGCGCGGACGCACCACCGGTCACGGCTGGGGATTTGATAGGGCGTGCCAACAGAAAGCGCGCAGTGACTCTGCCACCTCATTCCGGCTGCTAGCTCCGCAAATTAGTCACCAAGGCGGGGGTTCGGCCTGTGCTTGGGTGTCGTGCCAGCGCGTCCTTTCGCGCACCGGCCTTGGTGGTCTCAGTGGTTTGGTCGGTCTGGCTCCGGCTGGTCGGCAAGGCCAAGCGGCATCAAATCTATCTTTTAGTGTAAATCACACTTCCAGCGCCCTCTTCTTATCCTCGCTTTGTTGTCTGCTTTCTGTCCTACTTCAGCCACTAGCCAGCGCCAACAGCCGCTGTTTTTTCGCCTTTTTGCCTTGAAAATAATCGTATTAGTTATATAATAATCATAAGAGTTTTATTTTAGGAGTGTGTCATGGCCCCGACCCTCTCCCGCTTCTTCTCAGTCGCTGCCCGATTTTGCGGTCTTTTTGTGTTTAATATGCGTGCAAAAGGTTCGGTTTGGGCCTGGCGTACCGAGATTCGCCCCGGCAAGACTTTCGCGGTTTACCAGTCTGGCCCGCTGGCGGCTCGCATTCCTCCTTATGCCGTCAAGGTCTGGCTTCCGGCTGGTCTGTCGTCATCTGCCGCGCGCGATCAGCTCCGCGCCGCTTTCTTCCATCTGACTTGGTGAGGTTCGTCATGCTCAAGCGCTCGCCCTGGTCGTTCCTGCCTGAAGTGATCCGCGCACAGGCGCTGGCCCGCTATGGTGTCCGTCAGCTCCCGCTTGATTTCGGCCTGGAGCATCAGCGGTCCTTCCCTCCCGGTCCCGGTGATGGCTTCGTCTATCACTGGACTGTCCAAGAGCCGCCGGCGGGGTATTGCGGCCCCCTGCCGTTCGGTCAGCTCATCCGCCGCACTCTGGAGAAATAGTCATGCCCTTGTCCTCCCTGTTTGAAAACGCCGATCTGATCCACGTCTATAGCCGCGCCCAGGCCATCGCAGATGGCGGTTTGATCGACGTGTCGGCAACGGCCCGCGAAGCCGGTTGGCGTGTTCCGGTCGCGGTCACGGCCGCTGTCTGGGGTGATTGCGTCCACTGGGATCAATTTCAGCCTGTCTACCAGGACGAGCAGGGGCGTTTGTGGGATGTACTCACGATGGCCCTGTTCGCCGCCCGTGGTCGCCGGGGTTCCAACCGCGTGCTCTTTACTGTTCTGCGCATCCCGCGCGGTGGTCAGCTGCCAGAGCCGGTGCGGCTGGCCATCGAGATCGGCCCCGGCGATGTCGGCGAACCGGTCATCACCATCATGCAACCCGAGGAGGATTGAATCATGGCCGCTTATCTCAGCATTCACGGCGTACAGCGCATCCAGGTCCGAGCCGATGGCCAGACCGAGAATGGAAAAGATGTGCGTTGGTGGCAAACGCTGTCGCTGTTCGACAGCAAGGGCGACTTGCTTGGCGAGGTGACGTTGCACTTTGCCGATGCGGCCGCCGCTCTGCCGCTTGGCGAGCAGCCGCCGTATTTCGGGTTTGATCCGCGCCGGATGTCGGCGCTTGAGGTGGGCGAGATCGCCCCGTTTTGATGGGTGGACGCTTGGGAGGTTGCCCCCTCCCGAGCGTCCGGTTCCTAGATGCGAAGCACTCACAACGTAGGAGATCGGATTATGTTCCGCAAAGCCGAACGCAAACAAGCCAAGCTCCGTCTGGCCCTGTGCGGCCCGTCAGGGTCCGGTAAGACCTATAGCGCTCTCCTGATCGCCCAGGGGCTGGCTCCCGGCGGCAAGATTGCGCTCATCGATACCGAGCGCGGTAGCGGTGAACTCTATGCCGACCTGACCGCGTATGACGTGGCCCCGCTGAATCCTCCCTATACGCCTACGCGCTATATCGAGATTATCAAGGCCGCCGAGAGCGCCGGGTACGATGTCCTCATCATCGACAGCCTGTCCCATGCCTGGACAGGGGAGGGCGGTGTACTGGAGATGCATGACCGCGCCACGTCTGCCAGCCGCTCAGGTAACAGCTTCGCCGCTTGGCGCGAGGTCACGCCACACCATAACGCTTTGGTCGATGCGATCATTGGGGCCAATCTGCATATCATCGTCACCATGCGGACCAAAACCGCCTATGACATGGTCGATGACGGCAAGGGCGGCAAGAAGCCGGTCAAGATCGGCCTGTCTCCCGTCCAACGCGACGGTATGGAGTATGAGTTCACAACGGTCGTCGATCTGTCGGTCGAGTCGCACGTTGCCACGGCCACGAAGGATCGCACGCGGCTGTTCGACGGCGAGCACTTCGTTCCCACGCCCGAAACGGGCGAAGCACTGCGCGACTGGCTCATGACTGGTAAGGATCCGGTCGCCGAGTCCAAGGCCATCCTCAAGACGCTCAAGGCGAGTGCGAGCAAGGTCAAGAACGTACCGGATCTCACCAAATGGTGGCGGGGTCACGGCGCCGACATCGCCCAACTGACCGCCGCCGATCGTGAGGCGCTGGCCGCGCATTGCTCGGATCGCAAGCTCGCGATTCTCGAAGCCGAGTCCAAGGTCCAAAACGACGTTCCCGACTTCGACCAGGATGATGAGATCCGGGGCAATGGCCAGGATCACGACGCCGGCGGCATCGATGCCGGTGTACCGACCCACTGATCACCAACGGCCGCGCGGCCCGGTGACGGGTCGCGCCCAAGGAACACGGAGCAACAGCCATGAAAGCCACGATCCGCCTGTACGAACTGAGCGCCGACTACCTGACCGCCCTGGATGCGCTGGTCGATCTGGATGATCTGCCGTCCGAAGTCATCGCCGACACACTCGAAGGACTGGCCGGAGTCTGGGAGGAAAAGGCGCTGAACGTCGCGCGCTACATCCGCAACCTGGAAGCGGAAGCCGCTGCCATCGAGGAGGCGAAGAAGCGGATGGAGATCCGCGCCAAGGCAGCGGCCAACCGCGCCGCCAGACTCAAGGAGTATCTCAAGGCCGAACTGGAGCGCACGGGCCTCAAGCCCAAGGCTCCTGATCTCGCCCTGAGTCTGCGCAGCAACCCCCCGGCCGTGATCCTGGAAGATGAAAACCGGATCCCGGACGACTACCGCAGCACCGAGACGGTGACGCGCATCCTCAAGAGCGAGATCAGCAATGCCCTCAAGGCCGGCGTCGAGATCCCCGGCGCGCGCCTGGAGCAGAGCCGCCGGCTCGTCATCCAGTAGTCCATCGATCGACCATCAAGCCCGCCACGCCAGGGACGGCGTAACCCAAGGAGAACCAGCCATGAGTCGTGGAATCAACAAAGTCATCCTGATCGGCAATCTTGGAGCCGACCCCGAAGTTCGATACCTGCCCAGCGGCGACCCCGTGGCCAATCTGCGCTTGGCCACCAGCGAGAGCTGGAAGGATCGCAATACCGGAGAGACCCAGGAACGCACGGAGTGGCATAGCGTGGTCATCTTCGGCAAGCTCGCCGAGATCGCCAGAACCTATCTGCACAAGGGCAGCCGGATCTATGTCGAGGGCAAGCTGCGCACCCGCAAATGGCAGACTCAGGACGGCCAGGACCGCTACACCACCGAAGTCGTGATTGACATTAACGGCACCATGCAGATGCTCGATGGACGCCCGGACAGCGGCGAAGAGTACCAACGCCCCGCCGAATCCGCGAACCGCCGCCAGGCCACGACTTCGCCCGCCGCCAAACGCGAACCTGAACCGGCGCTGGAAGACGACATCCCGTTCTGAAGTCGACCAGCCGAGCGCGGCCCGCGCGGGATCCGGATCCCGGTTACATCGAACGGTCGGTTCCAGCTGCCCTGGGATCGGCCGCATCGCACGATCCAAGAAGCTAGCCACAGTCCATCGCGACCCATGGAGGAACGGATGAAGACCGAAGCACGCCAACTGATCGAGACCATCATGCACCTGGACCGCGACCTGTACCTTGAACTGCGCGCCTGTTCGACCTGCACGAGTCCAACCCTGTTCGCTATCGAGCAAACCGACCTGATCGGCGCTTATCTCAGAGCCGGCGGCGTGCACCACGATCCCGAGACATGCCGGGGGGGCGGCGCTGAAATCTGGGCGATGTTGCGCGGTTCGAGCACTCGTCGCAGGCCGTGAGAGCGCTGATCCTCAATACAAGACTGATCCGCACGACGATCTACGGCGCGATCTATCGGCTATGGCCCAGTTTCTGATATAACTTATATGCATAAAAAAACATATGGTTATATGCTATGAACATCGAGGAATTTCGCAAAGAACTTGGCCACCGACTCAAAGTTCGACGAACTGAACTCGGGCTGAATCAGACCGAACTAGCCGAGCGGATCGGGCTCACCCAAGCATACATTTCACAGTGGGAGCTTGGGACGCGCGCCATGCGGATTGAGCAGGCGGTCGTTCTGACACAGGCGCTGAATACCACCTTGGGTGCTTTGGTTGGCGAGGACAATCTGAGCCAATTGGAGTTGTAGCGAAGATCAGGCATGGCGATTCGGCACCATCAGGCTTTTGGCTCACTGCCCAAGCGAGGCCGGTCTCTTTGCATTCCAGCCGGCCCATCATGGACAGCAGGTCGCCGCCGGCTGCCCGGCGTCCATCCATGGATGGTTCCAACAGCGTGACGGAGCCGTAAAGGAGCACCGTCGCGCGGGAAGCTTGTCAGGATCGTCGAGGGCGTGACCGGCCCCGCTGACGCGGAGCCGGGAAGCCGCCACAGCCATCGACAGCTGGCTCGACCTGACAGTCCGATCCTGAATGGCGCCAATACGTGTCTCGACAATCACAACCCAACACGAATCGAATGAAGCAAAAGTGACAAGCTTCACATTCCGGCTAAATCTTATTGCAGAATTTTGACGATTTGGTTAACAATTCATGACGCAATGGGGCGCGTTGAATAACCAACTGTAATTCTTTGATTTGACGAGAGGATACGAAGTGCGAGGGCATGGAGCCAACGACGACAATACAGTTGGTTCGTGGCCGCAATGGAGCGTTTTTGATTTGAGGTGACAGGATGCCAGTCAGGGTAGGCAACGGAAACCGCTGCGGTCACGATTTGCGTGCGCCGCGCTTCTTTCAGCCCCCGCCAAAGCATGCGGCCCGGCCTCCGATCATCGTTACCCACATCAAGCGTCTGAACGAGTTCTACGACAACCCCGACTGCATTCCGTCACTCGCTTACGCGCATTCGGGGCGGCGACCTCCCGATGCCTTGATCCATCCGCCCCGACGCATGCGCTCCGAGCGCCGCGAAGCGTGCTGTGCCCTGCTTGGCGCGATCGCCCATTACTGCGACCTTCCGTCGATGACGCTTTCGGTGCCGCAGCCGGACGGCAAGACCCGGTTGCCTGTTCGCCTGGAGACGCTCGCGGATGCCGCCGGACTTGGACTGCGCCGCGCCGAGCGGGCGATGCGCGACATTCAGAGCGCCGGGCTGCTGCGCACCTTCACGCGCGCCGAGCGCATGAAGGATGGGAGCTATCGCGGGCGTGCGGCCATCCGCGTGGTGCCCACAGCAGTCTTCGGGCTCTTCGGTCAGGAAAAGCGGCTGGAGTATGAGCGCGAACGGATCAGTCAGGCGCGGATCAAGGCCCGCGAGACCCAGGAGCCGACGCCAACGCAGAAAGCTCGGGGGCGTCTGACCCTGGGTGGTCAGATCGCCCCCCGCCAGTTTACGAGCACATCACCCAAGCTCCAGCCCGCCGCCGCCGTCATCCGTCCACCGCCTGGTCCAACCGCTCCACCATCCCGCCCCGCGATCGAGTTGCCTGAACCTGCACTGCCGCCACGGCAACCTGACGAGAGCGTCGCCGAATACCATCTGCGGCTCGCGCGCCAACGTCTGGGCCGTCGGCCGCCGCTCCAGAACATCAGACCCCGGCCTTCGACCACTCAGGATACGTCCTAGCGTTCACACCATTTGATGTTTCATCCAGCGGGCCGGTCCACACCAGCGCGCCGTCACCACTTGCACCCACGGTGTCCGATCCCGTTGAAAAGGCCGGATTTCCATCCCGGATGCGATCGCTGCGTCTCGCGAACGCCTGCTCGGGCGCGATTCGATATCGATCTCAAAGCGCCCCAACAAAATAAGTGTCGTTATTGGAACGAAAAACCGAGAAATACACAAAAAAACAGCATAAGTGTCGTAGTTAAAACACGATAAGTGGCGGAACATATCAAACCGTTCATATAATCAAACCACAAGGGGCGCTAGCCTTCGGCTACGCGCTTTGAAAAGGGCTCGCACCAGCTCGCCCAGACAAGCGGAGACCAGAAGGTGCAAGCTGCCGGACTCACAGCTCGACAGACTGTCGTAGGGGTGATTGCGATGAGCGCGCAACAGACGCGATGGTTATTGATCGGACTTGGGTTCTGGACGAGCGTCGCGCTTGCCTGGGACGAAAGAACGGTGATGGACTTCATTGTGGCGCACAACCCAACTCTGCGCGCCCAGCGGCTCGTGACCAGCGCTTACACACCGCCCTCGGGTGTCATGGCCCGCGTTAAGGAGTACAGCTCCATCTATGGACGCGCAGGAGCCGGCGGAACCGACTACCTGAGCGGAGACAGCGATCCCTTCGTCCTCCAGGCCGGGATCCAGATCACCATCCCGCTGACCGCAACGAAGGAACGGCGCGAGCAAGCTTTGAAGGCGGTCGAAGAGGTGCGGGCTATCGAGACCCTACGCGGCAAGGTGCTCGCCGACATTGCGCAGCTTCGCCAGCAGGAGGCCGACCTTGAGGCATGCGAACAGCGGCGGCAGTTTCTGGAGCAGAAATCCGACTGGCTTCAGAAGCGGGTGACTGAAGGGTACAGTGACATTGAAGAGCTGTGGACGCTCGGTAAGCAGCTCAACGAAGAGCGTGCCACGGCGAACCGGCTGCGCGCACTCATCAAGACCCAACGCTATCAGCTCGCCAGTCAGGCCGGAGACGAACACGATCGGCTGTTGGCCTATCTGGACGGACGCACTCCGATCATGGATACGGGCGATTGAGGAAGGTGATGATGTCACCACGCTCCCAACTCTTTGGACGTGACGCTCTGCTCAATGATCTCGAACGCGAGATCAAGAAGGGTCATCATGTGCTGTTGACCGGCCCGATCGGAGTGGGCAAGAGTGCACTGCTGGTGGCCGTTCTCCAGCGCATTGAGCCGCGCGAGTCGGAGTGGTATCAGTTCGACCCGGTGGCCAGCGACGCCGAGGATGAGCCGATCGAACCCGCCCCGCTGCCCGAGACGCCGGGCCGGCACGACCAGGTGATGATCTATCTGTCCGAACACCAGGGAAAAGCGCAGTTCGTGCAGATCGCGCGACGTTTGCTCGAGACCGGCATCCTCAAGCCCTCTACCCTGGAGCTGGCGAAAAAGTACGACGACCTCCCTCCCTCCGCGATCGAGTGGAAAAAGATCCGGCGCAACGTCAACCGGCTCTCGATGCGCGATCTGACGCAGGCGATCATCCCAGCCATCTACGAATGGGAGGGACGCATCCTCATCGGGGTCGATGACCTCACCTCACTGACTCCGACCCAGCAGGCATTCTGGCTCGCCATCCTCGAACATGCTCAGGTCATCGGGTGCGCGAGCAGCCGCAAGAGCGGACTGAGCAAGCTGTGGTGGAAGATGAAGCACGTCGCGGTTCCCCCGCTCGATTGCCGCGCCGCCACAGATCTGGTACGCGACTACATCGCCCGACATGGCGTGCTAATCGAGTCGCCGGGTCTCTACATCGGTCATGTCGTCAAGCAGGCCAACGGCAATCCGCAGGCGATCATGGACATGCTGGAGAGTTCCGCGCGCGAGAAGCGGCTCGACAAGCGTCAGATCCGCGAGATGCGCCACGCCGCCGGCCTGACCTATGTCGACTTCACCCCAGTGATGTTCATCGCCGGCGCGGCTATCATCGGCACGCGCTATCTGGCCATCGGACTTGGCGACACCGCGCTCTATGTCATGGCGGGTATGGGCGCGGCACTCTTTCTCTCGTTGCGCGTGTTCATGTTCAAGGGATCGAGGGGGAAGACCGGCGGATGAACGCTGGAACCCATGTCGCCTTCGCGTCCGTGCTGTATTTGGGCGGCGCGGCGTTGTTCGAGTACCGGCCGGATCTCACCGGCTGGGCGCTGGCAGCCACGGCCTCGCTGCTGCCGGATATCGACCTGCCAACTTCGAAGGTCGGGCGCGCGGTCTGGTTTCTCTCCACGCGCCTGGAGCGGCGCTTCGGGCATCGCACCATCACCCATTCCTTTTTCGCCCTGTTCATGCTCGGGCTACTGATCTCGCCGCTGTTCGTCTTCGAGCGGGGCGCGTGGTGGTGGGCGATCATCGGCGGCTACTGGTCGCACATCTGGATCGACATGCTCAATCTGCGCGGGGCGGATCTGTTCTGGCCGAGTCCGGCGCGCTTCGTGATGCCCGGCAACCGGCGTTATCGCATGGAGGTCGGCAGCAAAGCCGAAATGATCCTGTTGGTCTGTCTGATCGGGTTTGCGCTCCTGCTCTATCCGGTGAGCGGTCAGGGCTTCAGAACCGGACTGGCGCATCTGCTGGGCAACTTCGACATGGCTCAGGAGGAGTTCATCAAGCACGCGGGGCAAAATTGGTACAGTCTGCGCACGGACGCGATCGACAACCTGACGCTGGAGCGCGTTCAGGGCGAGTTCCCTGTGGTCGGAGTCTGGAAGAACGGGATGATCATCAAGCAGGGCGGACGACTGCGAGCCATTGGTCACAACCTCGATGCGCATAATCTGAGACCGATCCATGTGGAGCTGATCGAGGGCGAACCGCTGAAAGTGGTTTCGCGGCAGGTGGAGATGCAGGGCAGGCCGGTTGGATGGCTCATCGATCAGCTGGAGGCCGACCGCACCCTCTATATTTCAGGTGAACTGCGATTGGGCAGTGGACGCGAGGAACCGATCAACGATCTCATGCGATATCGACCGGCCTGGATGGCCGGATCGATCCTGGTTCTGCACTATGCCCGACCCGCCGACCTCGAACCCTACAGAGTGCGCGTTGCCGCCGAGGGAGAGGTCGTCATTCAAACCTGGCTGCATGAGGGCGATCCACCCGTGACGCTGGCGATAGAAGAACCGCTGAAAGTCGAGACGATTCCCAAAGCGCTTCAGCCATTTTTGTGAAAGATCGATGGGTAATAAATGCGCCGACGAGACGCCGTTATTCGCCGGCCGGCTCTTCGGCAAGGAGATCATCTGCATACGAGAAGGGTTTTTATATCGTGTTCGATTCCTGTAGTTCATGCCGGCCCTGCATGAGCGCCGAATCGCGAGTCTGATCCAGCTGACCGAGAGCTATGACACCCGATCCTGACCGGCCCCGGCGCCTTCAGCCGTTCCCGATTCTCGCCGCCATACTGGTGGCCGTCGGGGTGTTCGTCTGGACGCTGAATCTGACCGACTGGCTGATGCGCCCACCGCCAGCCTCCACGGTCGAGTATCTGCCACATACCGACGGCACCGAGAGGCTGGTTCCGCCACCCGTCAGCGAAGCCCTGAGCCTGGAACGCTTCCAGGCCGCCCGGCGCGCGTGCGATGGTCCTTGTGTCACCGACTTCGGCACACCACTGGGTCGCGCCAACGGCGTCGAGGCCCGCTCCAACTGTGCCTCGCTCTGCGTGCGGCTCGAATCGAGCTTTGTCGATCCCGACTCTGGCCGGATCTGGATCGCCCGCTCGGGCGAGCACCCCGAGCCGCTGGAATATTCCGGTCTGGCCTATCAGTGCGTCGAGTATGCGCGGCGCTGGTGGATCCAGACGCTCGGCCTGACCTTCGGCGACGTGCCGACGGCCGCCGACATCCTGCGCCTCACCGAGGGCCGGCGTCTGTCTGATCAGGCGGTCATTCCGCTCGGTCGGTCGCTCAACGGACACGCCCGCCGCGCCCCCGAACGCGGTGATCTGGTGATCTATGCCGCCGATCCCAACGACCCGGAGTGGCGCGCCGGGCATGTCGCCGTTGTGGTCGACACCGATCTCGAACAGGGCTGGGTCGCACTGGCCGAGCAGAACTACGACAACCGTCCCTGGAGCGATCCCGAGCGCCATGCACGGCGTATCCGGATTGCACGAATCGGCGAACGCTACAGCCTGCTCGACGTTGCCCCGGATCGGGTCGATAATCCCGATGGCGGATTCATCGCCGGTTGGGTCTATCCGCTCGCCGAGTCAATGGCGGTGCGCTGATCCGATACGAAAAGATTCGACATCCGGAGACGAGGAGTCAGGGCATGAGCCGATCCACTATCCCGCTGGATGACACCGAACGCACACGATGCGAGGTCTGGACGCGCGTCATGGGCTATCACCGGCCCATCGACAGCTTCAACGTCGGCAAGCAGGCCGAGCACGCCGAGCGGTGCTATTTCCGCGAGCCGGGCGCCGAACGCGAACACCGGCCACGCCTTTCCGGTCGCGCCCAGCTGCAACGTGCGGCCTGAGCCGAACGATCAGCCACCGCCCCCATCACTCGGGCAACCGCTGAGATCTATACTTCTGAGTGCAAGCCGCCTCCGCACCGGTTCAACGGTGCCTGGAGGCGGGGGTGTCGGTCGCCGACACGGCATCGGCGCTGACGCGCGAACCCTCGTCATATGAGGAGCATAGTCATGTCCAAAGAACACGAAGCCCACAAAGAAGCGAAAAAGAAACCCGCGCTGAACCCGAAGGAACGGCGTCAGATCAAGCAGACCAAGAAGCGCGAGCGCGCGGTGATGTGAGGTGCACGGCGCACGTCTGATAGCTATGGCCTGTCTGCCGGCTATCGGCTTGGTGGCCAACGCCGAAGCGTCGCCGAGCGTGGCCTTGACGGTTCCCACGGCCGCAATGCTTTCCGATGGACCACTCGGTGAGCGCATCGCCCGTGGCCGGCGCTTCCTGTCGGACACTCCGGCGCAGCTACCCGAGTTCGTCGGCAATGGGCCGGCCTGCCGACACTGTCATGCCGGTCAGGACGGTGAGGTCGGCACAGAGGTCAATGCCGCTCCCTTCGTCGGCGTCGTCGGGCGCTTTCCGCAGTACAGTGCCCGGCATGGCGGTCTCATCACCCTGGAAAAGCGCATCGACGACTGTTTCGAGCGCAGCCTCAACGGTAAGCGCTTCCGCTCGATCATCCGGCCCTGATCGACATCCTGGCCTACATGCGCTGGCTGTCTCAGGGAGTGCCCGTGGGCACGGTCGTTCAGGGACACGGTATCCCGGCGCTGCCCTTGGAGCGCGAGCCGGATGTGGCGCACGGGGAAACGCTTTATCAGGCCAAGTGTCTGGCCTGTCATGGAGCCGACGGGAGCGGCACGCTGGATAGCGATGGACGCTATATGTTCCCTCCGCTGTGGGGACCGCAGTCATTCAACAGCGGTGCGGGGATGAGCCGTCAGAGCACGGTTGCCGGGTTCATCAAACACAAGATGCCGTTCGGTGCCGATGATTCGCTCAGCGATGATGAGGCGTGGGATGTCGCCGGTTTCTTGCTCTCGCATCCACGTCCGTTATTCCAACCGCATGGCCATTGAGCGCAATCGCGTGATCCCTGCTCGTCGAACGCGGATCCTATCCTTGGCGGTGTTTCTTCTGAACAGCCTGCGTTGTCACTGAAGCGCGTGCCTAGCGATAGCGCGCCAGAGTATCGATCTGCTGCTCGATCTGCCGGCTGTCCTCTTCCGAGAGCTTCAGCCAGGCATAGAGTCGGCTTACACCTTCGTGCAGCGCCCGGATCGTGCGTCGTATCTCGTCCGGGTCCGCGAATCGCCAGCCGATCGACACATCGCCGGTGAACTCGATGTGCCCCCGGCACAGTAGGCCCAGCACCAGTGAGAAAGCTTGACCGTCCTTCTCGATGTAATGCCACCAGTAGGGCCAAGCGTCGGTGAGTGCGCGGAAATAGGCGCGAAATTCGGGGATCTCGTAGAGTTCGCGCGGATCCTGCTCCCATCCCTCGAAGTAGAAGCTCAGCGTTCCCTGCCAGTACAGCGCCACCTTGCGGCTATCAGCCAACGGTGCAAGCCGTGCCAGCACGAGTTTGATGTCGCACGCCTCGACCGATCCACGGCTGATCATCACGGTCAGACGCAGTGCATCGCCGGCGGGTATCTGTTGCTGGTCGAGCGCGTTCGGGACGTGGCTCGGGGCCGGAGTCGACATCAAGAACCTCCATCGCGGTTGTCGTCGCGCCTTGTGTCGGTCGGGTCGGGTGATCGCCCGGCCAGGCGCATCAGGGCTTCGATGATGACATTCGAGATCCGGCCATAGCGGGCTTTCTCGCGCTCAATGACGGCCATCGCTTCGAGTGAGAGCAGCACGGTCTTGCGCTCCCAACCTAAAGCACTCTCTCAAGGATAGGAACTGCAAACCAACTTGTGCTTGCAAAATATTTAGCGCCTACTAAAATCTTAGTACGCGCTAGATTAGTGCAATGCGCGTCGCAAACTGCAGGGGGGGCTAGACCCAGCAGTCGTGTCATGAGCCGCCATTTCGCGCAAGGCCAGTAACGGCGCGGCTTGTCGGAAAACAGATGATTTCCGACATCACCGAAATGACCTCAAAAATGCCGAGAAAGCGACCTCAAACATAGCCAGAAAACACTGTCGGAAACCCGATGTGACCTGAAACCATGTCTGACATGGTTTTCAGACGGGAAGTGGCGGCTTGTGACAGAGCTGTTGGATCTACCCCAGGAGACAATGATGTTAAGACGTCACGCAAATGACCTAGCTGAGTCTTTGGAGAATGTTGCTTACCGGGGCTGGTGCATTATTCCCCGCTGGAAGCTGACTCGTTGGTACACGCAGGACAGGTTTTCAGTGAATATTCGCCGCGACTTACGCGAAAGGTGGGACGAACTGTCAGGAGAACTGACTTTTATCGCCGATACAACACTCAAGATTGGCGAGGTGGGGGATGACATCCTCCTCGTGAAAGCGACCGACGAGATTTTTTGGGAGGACGACGAGTAGCATTCTTGGCGTCTGCGCCAAGCGGATTTGCACCAAGCTGAGTTGCTTCTTAAGGGTCGAAAGAGCAGCGCCCCTACGATTACGCATTCATCAGATGATGAGGTTTATTATTATGCCACAGTCCTACAAGTGTAGCCTGCAACTCGATCTTCGCGGTTCAGACGGAAAGCAGTTCAAAATTCTCGCGGACGCTGTTCGCTCGGCAATTAAAAATGAACACGGTTACCGAGCTACAGCTGGCCTTCAAGATTCGAGACTCAAGGTATGGCCCATTGTTGTGCGCTTTCGTCGTCGTAAAAATCGTGCATCCTTCGAGAGTAACCTGTCTGCCATCATCGCTCCTAAAGTCTTTCAAAGCATGAATATACAGCACCTTCGGCCCATCGGTACAGCGCGTAAGCCGGTGCGCATGGCAGTTGGCGCGTAGCGGCTTTTACCAATTACTAGTTCTGGCTCACAATGCGAGTAAATCGCGGCTCGAGAGTTGATTTAATACCGATCAGGGCGCTCAATTCTCCAGCCGCGAGTGGACGACCCGACTCCAGCACGCCGGGGTACTCATCAGCATGGATGGGCGCGGGCGTGCCCTCGACAATGTCTTCGTCGAGCGACTCTGGCGCACCCTCAAATACGAGGACATCTACCTGCACGCCTACGAAACACCGCCTCAGCTCCAACACGGCCTCCAGCGCTACTTCCATTTCTACAACGAACAGCACCCTCATAGCGCTCTTGACCGACAAACCCCGGCCGAGGTCCACTGGGCTTGCAGGCCGGATCCATGAAACCCGATGGATAGCTCTGACTTTACTTCTCTCAAGTCCTCAGTGGTCCAAGGATTTGGGTCCACCACAAACTACATCACCAGATTGATCCTGGTCAGCGCCTAGTGTCGACGGTCAGATCAATTATAGTAGCCATGCACGCGCGTTATAGCCGAGAATGTCATCGTCGTGACGGCGATCTAAAACGGGCAGCGAGCAGACCTCGCATTGGAGCTAAGTGAGGGTGTCATCGAGCGTGGGCTTATCGTCCGAACCGGACGCATCCAAACTCCAAAAGCATGGGTGACGTGACATGAAAATCGAAGTGTTACATGGTGAAAAGGCCGACGAAAAATATTCTCTGCTTTTGAATACAAACACTGAATTTGTACGTTTTTGGGGAACCGATGCCCAGTGGATCATTGGACTGGTTTTTATCGATGGCGAAAATTCGCCGCGTCTGGCTATCAAGCACCGCGATGATAAGGAGCTTGTGATTATCGAACGCTAATTTTGGAAAAAACTTCGGGGCATCAGGCTATGGGAGCGCGCTTGTGCTTGTGCCCATAGTTCAAGGCCCGGACCGGAGGCTGTTCTTGCTGGAGGTCGTGTGCGAGATCGTAATTGGCCTGCATGGCCAGCCAGGCGCGCGCCGTACCGACACCGGCCCGCTCCAGTCTCAGCGCGAGGCTTGGGCTGATGGCAGCCTGCCCGTGCAGGACGCGCGAGAGCGTCATGCGCGAGATCCCGAGTCGTTCGGCTGCGTCCTTGATGGGTAAACCCAGCTCGGCCAAGACATCTTCGCGCAGCAGTTCACCGGGGTGCGGGGGGCATCATCAGTCTTGCGCGAGAAACCCCGTCCTGAAGGACGGGGAGGGACAGCGCACGGCACGCAGCGCCGTCAGGCCGCCCGTCTCGCGTCCTCCTCCTCCTTTGGTGTTGAGTGGAATAGCCGTCGGCGCGTTGCAGCATTGAGCAATGGCGGTGAGAAAGACCTTGTATGCGTGTGTGGCTATAGGCACCGCATCCTCAGCGATCTGGTCAACGCGGGCGTGGATATGGCGCAGGTGCTCCAGGACAAGGCTATCGATCTCGGCGATCACGGGGTGTCTCTATCGGTGTGGTAGTGGTGCTACAGATACGGATCGGGCTTGATCGCCTCGCAGTCCTCTGGCGTCCGTCCGCGGCCGATCGCCCAGAGCCGACGGATCCGGCATTCACAAAAGCGGATGCGCGGCCAGTAGAGCCGATCCGCTGCACGGTAGGCCGCCTCTTCGCCGAGTCCGCCGTCGAACTGCATGATGGCCTCGCGTTCCTTCTGCGCAGCTTCAAGCGCCTCGATCTTCGCGTCCCAGTATTCTTCAGTATCGGGATCAATTTTTACCGACATTTTGAAAAGACAAAGGACCAAGCTCGCCAACTTGGCGCGAGAAGCCCGCGGCTTTAGCCGTGGAGTACAAGACCGCACACCCTTGCCAGTATCACCATAGAGTTTTGGTCGCAAAGGTCTCGAATGCCGGATCGCGTGTCACCAGAACGAGTCCTTCCAACTCGCTTTGCGCCGCCAGCATCCGGTCGAAGGGATCGCGGTGTTCTACCGCATAGCGTCCGGCCTTGAGTGCATGGAAATAGTTGATCGCCAGATGCGTGAATCCATCGGCCGCGACGAGCTCGGCAAAGCGTTCGATCGCCCCCTCAGCCTCCCCGAGCTTACCCAGGCGATGCTTGGTGGCCATCTCCCAAGCGCTGGCCGCGCTCACAAACACCGGGTTGCCGTCATCGGATATGGCCTCCCGCGCCCGATCAGAGAGACGCGGATCGTCAGTGACCCACCACAGAAAGGCATGGGTGTCGAGTAGCAGCCTCACTGGCCGTCCTCCCACGCGGTCAATTCATCCTCCGGGAGCGGGTCGAAGAAGGCATCGCTCAGGCGTGCGTTCAGACGTCCGGGTTGGCGGCTTGTCTCGCGCGGGGAGAGCGGCATGAGCCGGGCATAGGGCTTGCCGGCCTTGGCGAGGATGATCTCCTGTCCGGCATGGGCCTGTTCCAGCAAGCGGGAAAAATGGGTCTTGGCTTCATGAACATTGACGGTCAGGGTCACTGTGATGCTCGCACATAGGTTGAGTTAATGGACTAAGTCTAGCACGGTCCATCCGTCTTTCCAGCGTTCCACGATGTTCCACGCGCCTGCGCCCATCCTGTCTGGATCCGCCTCCCGAGGCGCTTAACTGCTATTTCCCGGCCAGCCGTCCAACCCGTTCCGCCGCCCCGCACCGATGCTGTTCCACGGCCGTTGCGTCGCCGCCGACCTCCCCAGCGGATCGGTCCCTCGCCTGCGATCACTCACGATAATTGCCATTATCGTGAGTGATCTCAGCACCCTAAAACCGTCTTAAAATTTACATAAAACGGTTTACGCGAAAAATATACTCATCCCAAGATCGATGCTAGAATGGCCTTCCAGCCCATCCAGCAGCGAGGTCCAGCATGGGTGCCCACGGCGATACCCGAACAGCCGCGTTTGAAGCCGCCTGCCAACTGGCCGCCGCCGGCGAGCGTCCGACCGTCGTGGCCGTGCGCGCGAAGCTCGGCGGCAAAGGTGGCCAAAACGCGGTCCAGGCTGGATTGAATGACTGGATCGCCGAGGCGGCGAAACGCTTTCAACTGCCAGGCTTGCCGGAATCCCTGCAAATGGCCGTGATCGCGTTCTGGGACGTGGCTTGTCAGACGGCCAAGACGCAGTGGGATGGGGAACGCGCGGCGCTCCTTAGCCAGCTGGAGGGCCGCGATCAGCAGCTGGCCGAGCGCACGCAGGAGCGCGATGCCCTGGAGCGCGAGCGTGATGAGCGTACCCAGGCGCTCGAGCAGGCCCAGGGCGAACTGTTCGTCGCTCACCAGCACACCCGTGCCCTGGAGACCGAGCGCGCGGATCTGGCGCAGCGCCTGGCCGATGCCGAAGCGCGCACCGAGCAGCTGGAGCAGAGCGGCGCGGAACTGGCCGCGCGGGTCCGCGCGCTGGAGCACAGCGAGCAGCGTCTGAGTGAAGCCCTGGAGCGCAGTGAGCGCGAGTGCGATCAGTGGCAGGTTCAGGCGCGTACCGCCGAGCAGAGCGTCGCCCGGCTGGAGCAGGCGCGGGAGGACAGCGAGCGCGAACGCGCCCGACTCGCCGAGGCGCTGGCTCAGAGTCGGTCGAATCTGGAAACCGGACGCGCGGCACTGGCCGAGCGCGAGACCCGGATCACGACCCTGACCGATCTCCTGGAGCGCACGCAGGCCACGCATGAGGCCGAATCCGCGCATTGGCTGCTTCAGATCGACGACCAGCGGCAGGCGTTGTCCGAAGCCCGTGAGCGCGAGCGGCGCTGGAATCAGGAACGCACGGCGCTGCTCGAAGAGATCCGCCGCCGGAGCGCACCGCCGCCGATCAACCCGGATCGGGAGCCGGAGCGATGAGCACTCCGCACGCGCTGACCGACAGCACCCGGTTCCCCGTGGGCGCGCGTCTGCCGTCGAGTCTGGTTGAGCCGCTGTTTGCCGACGGCTGGATGCAGGCTCCATCGCCTTTGATCGCGAGCGCCCTAGCCGCCGCCGCGCCCAATACCTGCCACGCTTGGGCCGCTGACTGGGGCGTGTTCCGCGACTGGTGTCTGGGACCGGCGACGCGGTACGTCCCTGAGCGTCACGCGCGCGTCACCCTGCCAGTCTCACCCGAACTGCTGGCTCATTTCGTCCGCGATCAGACCACCGGTGCAGGCACAGTTGACGGCCGCCCACGGCGCCTGACGACGCTGCGGCGCTATCTGAGCACGCTCGCCACCCTGCATCGTCTGCTGGAGCTTCCTGACCCAACCAAGCATCCGCTGGTGACGAACACCGTCAAGGCGCAGGCGCGCGGGAGCGGTGGAGCCGGACAGGCCGCGCCGCTGCGCTGGAGCCAGATCACGGCCATTCTGCCGCTCCTGCCCGACACGCTCGCCGGTTGGCGGGATCGGGCGCTGCTGGCCGTGGGGCACAACACACTCGCGCGCCGGGCCGAACTCGTGGCCCTTGATGTCGCCGACCTCACCTGGTTCGATGACGGGGTGGCGACCGTGGCGCTACGTCCGACCAAGACCGACCTGGAGGCGTGCGTGGACGTGCGCTATCTGAGTCCGCCCGCCACCGCCCTGGTGCGCGGCTGGCTGGAGCGGTCGGGACTGGAGGAGGGGCCGCTGTTTACGCGGATGCAACGCAACGGTCAGGCGCGGTTGCAGGGTCGATCCCACGGACAACGGCTCGGGGTGTCGGCCGTCAACGATATCCTCAAGGACGCCGTGGGGCGGCTGGCTGAGTCGCGTGGTGAACTGGCGATCCCGCCCGAGGTACCCGAGTCCGAGCGCTCGGCGCTCCGGCGCGCCCAGGCCGCCGCTTGGTCGGGGCACTCCTTGCGCGTGGGCGCGGCTCAGGACATGGCGGCGTTGGGTGTGGAGACGGCGGCGATCCTGCAAGCCGGCGGCTGGAAGGACGTGCGCATGATCAAGCGCTATCTGCGGCAGCTCTCGGCACTGGAGGGTGGGATGGCTCAGTGGTGGGCGGCGCAGCACTCATCACCGACCAACCCGACCGACGGATGCTGATTCGTCGCGTCAGTCGGATGCTCGACTGCGCAATTCCGCCAACTCACGCTCCTGAACCTCCAGCTTCCGTTCGGCTTCTTCGCGCGCGCGCCGCTCGACTTCAATATCTCTCTCCAACTGCGCCACCTTCTTTCCGGCCAAATCCGCGATCTGTCTGGCTTCGCGTGCATGGTTGCGGGCGCTGTCCAGTTCTTTGGCCAGCGCGCCGTTGGTTCCGGGGGATTGGCTCGCCTGTGCGCGCCATTCGGAAAGCCGCTGCCGTGCCAGTTCCAAATCGGCATTGGCCCGCTGATTCTCAGCTTCCAGCGTGCCGATACGCCCGCTGAGTGCTGTCAGCTGCACCTGATTCTCCCGGCGCTCGACATCCATCCGCTCGATCTGACGCGCGCGTTCCTCAGCCAGAACCGTCGCCTCGCGTAATGCTTCGCGCGTCTGCGCATGAGCGCGCCGCTCGGTTTCGAGCGCTTGCGCTTCAGCCATCGCGCGCTCCTGAGCCGCTTCCAGTGCGGCATCCAGCCGCTCGATTTCGGCGAGCATCGAGGCGCGTTCCTGCTCGATGGCACGGCGCGCCTCGTTGAGCGCTTCCCGCTCGCCGACCAGCTGCGCCTGAGCCGCTTTCCAGGCGTGTGCCCACACCTGCCGTATCGCCTGCTCGAAGCCTTCTGGGGGAGCCGGCACCGACTCGACCGTCGCCGTCTCCCGCTGTGCCCGCCAGTCGCTCAGATGGCGGGTGATGTTGTTCGGGCTGCCGCTGCCCAGATGCGCGCGTACTGCGATGACCGTGGGATTGATGCCCTCAGCCGCCAGAGCTTCAGCGGCTTCGAAGACTTGCTCACGGGTGATGCCGGGACGGGCCATGGCGACCTCCACTGGTTTCAATAACATGAATAACGTAGCAACATAACTATGTTATGAAATGTTATCAAAGTCCAGTGCGAATTGAGTCGCGGGCCTCCATTTCGTTGCGATAATCGAAGCTCACCCACTTCGGAGATCCCCACCATGCGCGATCGATACGAACGACGGCCTCCCGGATCAGCCGGCCGCGCGGCCGGTTTGGCGCTACTCATGGCGCTGGCACCGACCATCGGCACAGCAGACGTCGCGGGAGAGGCACTGTTGAAACTGAGCGGACTCGAGGGCTGGTGGCGATTCGCCGAGCAGAAAGACGGGTGTGCGGACGAGGACAACCAAGCACGGGTTGCAGTTGGACGTTGGTCGTGGGATGAGTCGACGGACGATATGGTGTTCGGGAAGGTCGCGGAGCAGCAGATCGGCTTCTATGAATCCTCGTGCGAACTCAGCCATGGTCAGACGGTGGGAGCCACGCTCATCTTCGATGCAGCCTGTAGCGGGGAAGGGGAGACCTGGACGGATCGGGCGGTCTTCGAGCTGAACGCGCCCGATCGCGTGACGCTGTCATTCGCATCAGGCGGGAAGCACGATCTGGTGCGCTGTCCGCGCTGACCCGCTCAACTCACCGCCGATCAAAGCGGATTGAATCGCGTCCGGTGCAGGGGGCGGATTTGCCCCCATCTAACGCTTCACGCCCAGTTACTCGTGAAGCGCTATGCCAACAGAGACCTCAACACCAGCACCACTCAGGGTGCTCTACGACGGCGGTTGTCCACTCTGCCGACGCGAGATCGCCCACTATCAACGCCTCTCTCCCCGGCGCGCGATTCATTGGATCGATATCGACGCCGACCGTGATCAGCCGCTCCCGCTGGGTCTCACGCGCGAGCAAGTCATGGCGCGGTTCCATGTGTTGGATGGCGAGGACGTCCAGACGGGCGCGCACGCTTTTCTGTTGCTCTGGTCGGCGTTGCCGGGTTGGCGTCACCTGGGCCGGATGGTGCGCCTGTTACACCTGGCCGGGTGGCTGGAACAGGGTTACGTCTGGTTTGCGCGGCGGCGCTTGCGGCAGCGGTGCCGGGAGGGAGCGTGCAGCGTCGGCTGATCTGGGCGTATCAACTCAACTCGCCCTCGACATAGAACCAGCGCCCGTGCTCGCGCACGAAGCGACTGCGCTCCTGGAGACGCTGAGCACGGCCCTGGAATTTGGAGCGCGCGACGAACGTCACCCAACCTTCATGATCGGTCGCGCGCCCGGCCTCGGTGCTCAGGATCTTGAGGCCGAGCCAGCGCAGTCCCGGCTCTAGGGGCAGCTTGGCCGGGCGGGTCGCCGGATGCCAGGTGGCGAGCAGATAGTCGGCCTGCCCGACGGCGAAAGCGCTGTAACGCGAGCGCATCAGGGCTTCGGCCGTCGGCGGGATGGTCTGGCCGGACAGATGGGGACCACAGCAGTCCTCGAAGGGGCGACCGGAGCCGCAGGGACACGATGAATCGGGCATGGTTCAGTCGATGGGTTCTTGTGAGGCGACCAACTTCACTTCAGTTCTTGTTCTCGGGCTTCAGCCACCTTCTCGCACAGGGCGATGAACTGTCGGTTGTTCTCGCCATGTTGCCGATAGTCGAGCAGCATGGCTTGCGCACACTCCCAGTGATCGCTGGAGAGTCGAGCGATGTCAGCCATGTCGACCTTGGGCCATGCGCGCGCATTGTAGAGATTGAGCGCCAGATCCTGCAGAAGGCGTGCTCCGCTGTGGTGTCCGCCCAGTATCCACTGGCGCCATATAGGGTTGGTGTAAGGATTGGCGGGTTTCTGAGAGGTTGCATGATCCATGTGTTCGTCCCCGATCGTGTTCGCATCGTTCGAAGTCTGCAATCTACACCGAGCAGAGGCAAGTCTCATTCGTCGGCGAGCACTGGCTTGATGTCCAGAATCGGAGTCTCGTTCCAGGCGTCGAGTCTGTCGACCGTGATGGAGGCGCCTTCGATGGCGAGGATGCGGCACTGACTGAGGCCGATCGGGTTGGGGCGTAGCGGGGCGCGAGTGGCGAAGACGCCCTGGAGCGGATTGGCCGGATTACCGCGCGGATGGACCTGCAATCGCGAACGCGGCTCCGGGGCATCGTTGCGATCGAGCCAGTAGAGCACCCAGATCCGGGCGCCGGATTCCAGGCCCAGCAGGGCCGGCTGATATCGGGGATCGATGTCCAGATGCGGCCGTCCATCGATCACGCGCACCCGGCCGATGGGTGTGACTTGATAGGGCGGTCTGTCGCTCTCGGTCGGCTCGCCCATCAGCCGCAACGGCCACACCAGCGGCACCATCATCAGCCCGAGAACAAGGCGCTTCACCCAGCGTCGCATCGGCTCGAATCGGCTCATGCCGGCCTCCCGGATCGGCTCCATCAAAATAGACGCCGGAGGCGTCGACCTGGCTCTAGAATACGTGCATACGGCATCCACCCGATGGGCTTTTGAGCACACACCGAGGTTTTGCGATGACATCCAACACGCCTCTCCATGCTGACCGTCTGCGCGGCGTCTATTGGCTGGCCCAGATCGGATCCGTCGTCATCATGACGGCGCTGGCCTGGTTCCTGCCCGAGCTGATCGCCATCGACGACCTGCCGCAGATCCATGTCCCTGTGCTGATCGCTGGCCTGGTGGCCATTCCGCTGATTCTCATCGTCACACGCCGGTTGGTGCCGAGCGCCAAGCCGCTGGAGAAGCGCTACGATCCGTTGGACAATGCGACGCCCGCGCCCCGTTCGGTTGGACTCGGTACCTATCTCATCGCGCTGGCCCTGTGCGAGATCCCGATCGTGCTCGGACTGGTGGCCGTCCTGATGGGCGCACGTCCTGAATACGCGCTTGGTCTCGGCACCGCCGCACTCGGGCTGCTGTGGAACGTGCGCGCGATCCCACGCGCCTTATGAGCACCTTTACGAAACGCTATCATCCGCCCGGAACGGCACCGGGTACGCTGGTGGCTTCCGATTCGGCGGTACCGCTGAGCATCCGCCTCATCACTTACACGGATACGCACTACGCCGAAAGAACACTCAGCGACCCGATCGATGCGGTTCCCTGGCTCGACGTCGAGGCAACGAGCTGGATCAATGTTCAGGGCAATGTCCCGCCGGACGTCCTGCAACAACTCGGACAGCGGCTCAACCTGCACGATCTGGCTCTTGAGGACGTGCTCAACACCGGCCAGCAGGCGAAGCTGGAGGACTACGATGAACAGCTGTTCGTGGTCATGCACTGTCCCTCACTGGACGCCTCGGGAGCGCTCCAACTCGATCAGGTGAGCTTTTTCCTCGCTCCGGGGGTGCTGGTCAGCGTCTACGGCCAGGCGCAAGACCTCTTCGAGCCAGTCCGTGAGCGGTTGCGCCGCCATCACGGTCGCCTACGCCGGCGCGGCAGCGATTATCTGCTCTATCGGCTGCTCGACCTCGTCGTCGACCACGGCTTTCCTGTCCTCGAACACTACGGCGAACGACTCGACGCGCTTGAGGATGAAATCTTGGCGCAACCGACCCAACAGACGCTGGCCGGCATGCATCGGCTCCGCCGTGAACTCCTGTGGCTACGACGTCTGGCGTGGCCACAGCGGGAGGTCTTGAGCCAACTGTTGCGTGGCGACTGCGCCTGCATCACTCCGGAAACACGGCTCTTTCTACGCGACAGCCATGACCATACAGCGCAGATCCTGGATCTGGTGGAAAGCGATCGCGAGATGATCGCCAGCCTGCTGGACGTCTATCTGTCGAGTGTCAGCCACCGCCTGAATGAATCCATGCGGTTGCTCACCATCATCGCCACGCTGTTCATTCCCCTGACCTTCGTAGCGGGCGTCTATGGTATGAACTTCGGCAATAACACCCATGGTGCCTGGGCCATGCCCGAGCTGCGCTGGGACTATGGGTATCCCATGGTCTGGGGGGTGATGATCGCCATCGCGGTTGGGATGCTCTATCTCTTCAAACGTAAAGAATGGCTGTGAACACGGCCCAGCGCCCATGAGCAATCCGGATCATTCCCGATCGCCTGTTACGCTTATCCAGCCTGAAGCGTACAGCCCAGCAGCTCGGCGATCTCCTGCGACACCCGCTCGTTGTTGGACTCCGGCAGTCCGAGCCGCTCATAGAGTCCGTTCATGCCGTTGAACAGATAGAGCGTCTCGCGCTGGACCTCGCCCAGATCGGCAAACCGCCACCCGACCATCCCGGCCTGTCCGGGCACGGCCGTGCCGCGACACAGCAGGCAGAGCACCATCGAAAAGGTCTCGCCGACCTTCTCGATATAGTGCCACCAGTAGGGCCAGGCGTCGGTGAGTGCGCGGAAATAGGTTCGCAACTCGGGGATCTCGGAGAGTTCGCGCGGGTCGTCGTCCCAGCCCTCGAAGATGAAGGTGAGTGTACCTTCCCACTGCAAGGCGGCTTCGCGACTGGCCGAGAGCGGCGTCAGCTGTTCGAGCATGGGGGCGATGTCGCCGGCGATGACGGACTCGCGACTGATGACGATGACCAGCACATCATCGCGGGCGGGGGAGAGTCGGGCGAGGTGATGTTTGGCGGGCATGGTTCAGGACTCCGGGGCATCGGATCACAGCACACTTCAGGCTACCATTGACGCTGGTTTCCAGCGACACCCGAGAATGATGATGCCCGCCACCCTCGCGCCCGAGCGCCTGACCGGCGCCGTCGAGCGCGTGACCTTCCACAGCGCCGAGAGCGGCTTTTGCGTGCTGCGGGTGAAGGTGCGCGGCGAGCGCGAGCTGATGACCGTGGTCGGCTCGGCGGCCAGTGTCACGGCCGGTGAGTATCTGGAGGCCGAAGGCCAGTGGATCACCGATCGCCAGTACGGCTTGCAGTTCAAGGCCCAGCAGTTGCGGATCGTCCCGCCCAGCACGCTGGAGGGGATCGAGAAGTATCTCGGGTCGGGGATGGTCAAGGGGATCGGGCCGCATTTCGCCAAGACTCTGGTGCGGGCCTTCGGCGAGGCGGTATTCGAGGTCATCGAGCAGCAGCCCGAGCGGTTGCGCACGCTGCCCGGCATCGGGCCGAAGCGTCAGGAGCGGGTCACGCGGGCGTGGGCCGAGCAAAAGGTGATCCGCGCGATCATGGTGTTCCTGCAATCGCATGGGATCGGCACGGCGCGGGCGGTGCGCATCTACAAGACCTATGGCGAGGACTCGGTCGAGCGGGTGCGCGAGAATCCCTACCGGCTCGCCCTCGACATCCACGGCATCGGTTTCAAGACCGCCGACAGTCTGGCCGAACGGCTCGGCATCCCGCGCGATTCGCTGATGCGCGCTCAGGCCGGGGTGCGCCATGCGCTCCAGGAGATCGCCGGCAATGGTCACTGCGCCGCGTGGCGTGAGACGCTGATCGAGCAGGCCACGGCGCTGCTGGAGATCCCGGCACCGCTGATCGAGCAGGCCATCGACGCCGAATTGGATGCGGAGCGTCTGATCGCCGAGTCGATCACCGCGCGTGCGGCGCTGTTTCTCACACCGCTCCAGCGCGCCGAACTGGGTGTGGCCCGGCATGTGGCCCGACTCCAGCCCGGCGATCCGCCCTGGGGCCGGATCCAGACCGACCGAGCGTGGCCCTGGGTCGAAGAACGCACCGGATTGCAGCTCTCGGATTCCCAGCGCGCGGCCATCGCCCGTGTGCTCGCGGCCAAGGTCGCGATCCTCACCGGCGGCCCCGGCGTCGGCAAGACCACGGTGGTCAACAGCCTCCTGCTCCTGCTTCAGGCCAAGCACACGCGGGTGCGTCTCTGTGCCCCGACCGGACGCGCGGCCAAGCGGTTGAGCGAATCGACCGGGCGTGAGGCGCGCACGATTCACCGGCTGCTGGAATTCGATCCCGAGACCTTCGGCTTCAAGCACACGGCCGACAACCCGCTCGACCTAGATCTGCTGGTGGTCGATGAGGTGTCGATGGTCGATGTGAGCCTGATGAACCAGTTGCTGCGCGCCGTGCCCGATCACGCCGGGGTGCTGCTGGTCGGCGATGTCGATCAGTTGCCATCGGTCGGTCCGGGTGCGGTGCTCGCCGATCTGATCGCGTCCGGGGCTGTGGTCACGGCGCGTCTGACCGATATCTTCCGTCAGGCCGAAGCCTCGCGCATCGTGGTCAATGCCCACCGGATCAATGCCGGCCAGTTCCCGGAAGATCCCGACCCCGAGCGCTTCGGTCTCGATCCGGTCGCCGACATCCAGGTGCTGACCCCGATGAACCGGGGCGGACTCGGGGCGCGCGCCCTCAACGGCGCACTGCAAGCGGCGCTCAATCCGACGACCCAGCCGCGCCTGGAGCGCTTCGGCTGGACCTATGCGCCGGGCGACAAGGTGATTCAGCTGGTCAACGACTACGACAAGGAGGTGTTCAACGGCGACATCGGGCGTGTGGTCTCCATCGACCTGGAAGAGGGCGAGGTGGTCATCGACTTCGAGGGCAGGACGGTGGTTTATGAGACCGGCGAACTCGATGCGCTGGCCTTGGCCTATGCCACCAGCATCCACAAGTCCCAGGGGTCGGAGTATCCGGCGGTGGTCATTCCGCTGGCCACGCAGCACTACACGCTGTTGCAGCGCAATCTGCTCTACACAGCGGTCACACGCGGCCGGCGGCTGGTAGTGCTCATCGCCCAGCCGCGCGCGCTGGCGATGGCGGTCAAGCAGACCGGGGCCGGGCGGCTGACCAAGCTCCGGGAACGGCTTCAACATGACGCCCGATAGGGTGTCAGGGTGCTCTGGAGGTCAAATCGAGAATCCGCGCATCCTCTTCAGCGATATCCGCCAGGATCGGCCCAATGTCATCACCCATCAGCCGCCACATGAGGGCCATATTCATCGTTGAGACATAGGTCCGGCCATCGGCTTTCTCATAGACCGCGATCGAGCAAGGGGCCATCACCGCGACGAGTTTGGTTTCATCACGTGAAAACATCCGCGAGGCATATTCAGGCGAACAGAGTTTCAGCACCTTGATGCGTCCTGGATCGGGGCGTTGGTGAGCCACCAGGGCGGTTTGAAAGTCGAACACCTTCGCCACCTCCCAGCCCTGAGCCTGCGCCTTCTCGGTGATGGCGGTCACGGTGGCGTCAAAGGCATATGGACTGGGTTTCTCCTTGAGCACAGTCGCGCTCATGTTGCAGCCGGCCAGCCCGAACGCCAGAACCAAGGTCAGTAAGCGCCAGTCGATGCCAGTACACATGGGAGGATCCTCCCTTCAAGTAATATAATCATTATATTAGCATATTTTAATATTATGTTTCACATGACCCAAAATTCGCTCTATGGACTCCGGCGTGTCGGTCATCTCATCGACACAGCCCTGACTTCAGCACATCGAAGCGACGCCAACCCTTGAACGGCCCGATGATCTCTGCGGTGATCCAGCCGCCATGGTAGCCACCGGCTTGCGGGCGCGTTCGAGGGCATCCTGATCGATGGGCATGACGGATCTCCTGACGGACAGTGCGCGGGGTTGGGTCGGCTTCGGGCTATCATCCATGATTTCCGACCCCAACCACCCTGGAAACGCCTATGGAATTCTTCGCCACAGCGGCCGCTGACTGGAGTGCTGCATGAGTTTCCTGTCTGGAAAACGTCCCGGCCTCTCGACCAAGCTGCTGCTGGCGATGCTGGTCATGAATCTGGCCACCACCCTGAGTTTCACGCTCTACACCTACAGCCGCCAGAAACAGGCGATCATGGATGGGATCGACCGGACCTTGCAGGCCGGCGCTCAGGCCGTGCGTCTGATCGCCGATGAGACCCATGATCGGCTGACCCGCCAGTCCGAGATTCCGCCAGACACCTATCGGGCCTGGCTCGATGCCCTGTCGACGCTGGCGGCTCAGGCCGGGATCGAATATCTCTACACCGTGGCACGGCATGACGGCGGTCTCGGGTTCACACTGTCGAGCTACACCGCCGAAGAGGCCGCCGAGGGTGACTTCAACACCCTCCACGATCTTTATCCTGATCCCAGTGCGGGTTTGTTGGCCGCTTTCACTGAGGACCGGATCCAGTACGATCAATACACCGACGAATGGGGTACTTTCCGTTCGATCTTCATCCCAGCACGCTCGCCGGCCGGGGGTGAGTATGTGATCGGCGCCGATATCGCGCTCGCCGACATCGCAAGGCAGTTGCGACAAACCCTGTGGGACTGCCTGCTGATGGCCGGGCTGATGTTCGTCGGTATGCTCGGGCTGTCGTGGATTCTGGTGCGCGCCCTGCGGCGTGAGGTCGCGGTTCTGGCGCGTGAGGTCGACCGCATTGCCGAGGGCGAGCTTGACGTCCGCATCCCCCAGACCACGAAGGATGAACTCGGACGACTGGCCGGGACCATCAACCGCATGGCGCATCAGTTGCGCGCCCTCATCGGCGAGATCCAGCAGGCGAGCGGGCAGTTCGGTCGAGACTCGACCCAGCTGTCGAGCACGGCCCACACCATCGCCGCCTGGGCCGTGCGCGTGGCCCAACAGGTCGAACAGGTCCAGGCCGCCAGTGAAGCGCTGAACCAGACCGCCGCCGAGATCGCGCGCAACTGCATCGAGGCCGCCGAGGGCACGCGCCACGCCAACCGTTCGGCCAACACTGGGGCGGGCGTGGTGCGCGAATCCATGGCCGCGCTTGGGCAAATGGGTGAGCGGGTCAAGGGCATGGCCGGCGCCATGGGCGAACTCGGGCAACGCTCGCAGGAGATCGGGCAGATCGTCGGCACCATCGAGACCATCGCCCGGCAAACCAATCTGCTGGCCCTCAATGCCGCCATCGAGGCGGCGCGGGCTGGTGAGCAGGGACGCGGCTTTGCCGTGGTCGCCGATGAAGTGCGCGCGCTCGCGGTGCGAACCACCCGTGCCACGCAGGAGATCGCCGAACGCATCGCCGCCGTGCAGCACGACATCCGGGGACTCATCGACGCGATGCATGCCAGTGTCGGCGAGGTCGATGCCGGAACCGCTGAGGCCCAAGCCTCGATCAGCGCCTTGGACACCATCCTGGAGCAGATCGACACCGTCAGCGCCCAGGTCGAGCACATTGCCGCCGCTGCCGAGCAACAGACGGCGACCACCACCGAGGTCAACCGCACGCTGCAACAGATCTCCGATGGGGTACGCACGACGGCCGACGGGGCCGGTCAAACCGCCGCAGTCGCCGTCGAGATCGCCGATCAGGCGAGGCGGCTGCAATCCCAGCTCGGACACTTCCGGTTGGAGAACGATGGATCTCAGCGTTGCTGAAGCCTTGGCCCAGCGTGAACTGCGCCGCTTCCCCCAGCTGGCCGACTGGTCCTTCGGCTGGAACCGTCGCCGCCGGGCGCATGGGCTGTGCCGTTACGATCGGTGCCGGATCGAGCTCTCGGCGCTGCTGACCGCGCGCGAGCCGGATTCCGCGCTCATACTCAACACCATCCGCCATGAGATCGCTCATGCGCTCGCCGGTCCCCGTGCCGGGCATGGACCCCGCTGGCGGGTCTGGGCCGAGCGGGTCGGCTGCACGCACATTGCGAGCACGCGCGCGGCCTCACCCGAGGCCGAACCCCTGCCGGCGCGCTATGTGCTGGTGGCCATCGTCGATGGGCAGGAGCAGGTGATCTGCCACTATCACCGACGCCCGTCGCGCGCCTTTCTCGACTCGCTGCCGCACCGCCATGTGCGCGGACGGCCCGAGACGCGCGGGACGTTGCGCCTGGAGCGGGTGAAGACGACGGGATAGACTCGGTTCCATCTGCAAACCACAGCGCGAGCGTTTGAGCATGTCCAGGATGATTCAGTCTGTCCGTTGGCCGCTGGCCCTCTCGATCCTGATGCTTGGCGGGATGGCGAGCGCACTCGCCCAGACCGACTCACCCGTCTGCGCTCAAGAGGCCCGCGAACAGGCCCAACGTCTGCTCGACTTCCACGTCGGCGGTGATGACCGAATCTTCATCGACCCCGAGGTCGTCGAGAAAGCGCCCTTGCGCAACCCAGCCAATCCGAAACAGTCGTTCCAGGTGCTGGAGGTGCGAGGCATGATCCTGAAAGGCCAGTACCGGATGCGCCTGATCTACTATCGCTTCGAGGACTCCTGTGTTTTGATGGGGCAGGAGATCCTGGAATACGCTAGCCTGTGATGAAGACCCTGACCCCGCCCCAACTGCTCGGCCCGCTCAACCCGATCGAACGCCAGTACGCGCCCGAACGGTTCTATGTTGCGGGCGATCCCGCCATCCTGGAGACGGGCGCACGGGTGTCGATCGTCGGCTCGCGGCAGGCGTCGCCCGAAGGTTTGGCCCGTGCCCGCAAGCTTGCGCGTCGTCTGGCCGGTGAGGGGATCGTCGTGGTCTCGGGGCTTGCGCTTGGGATCGACACGGCGGCTCACACCGCCACCATCGCGGCGGGTGGTCGGACCGTCGGCGTGATCGGCACACCGCTGGATCGTTCCTATCCGCGCGAGAACGAATTGCTCCAGGCACGCATTGCCACCGAGCATCTGCTGATCTCACAGTTTACGCCTGGCACCAAGACCCAGCGCTTCCACTTCCCGCAGCGCAACCGCACGATGGCCCTGATCTCGGATGCCACGGTGATCATTGAGGCCGGTGAAACCAGCGGCTCACTGTCCCAGGGTTGGGAGGCGCTTCGTCTGGGGCGGCTGCTCTACATCACACGCGCTCTGGCCGATGATCCGGCGCTTCGCTGGCCGTCGAAGATGCTCGATCATGGCGCTCAGATCCTGAGCGATGCGACGCTGCCCGATTTCCTGGAAGCTCTGCCGTCTCGGCTGACTCCGGTACTCGATGCCGCCGTTCCCTTCTGAACTCCCCTTCTGTTCGTTGCTGCAATACTCCGTTCGCGGTCAGGATGAGCTGTCGCGCCGGTCTCGCGATGTGCGAACCGCGATCAAGACGGACGGCTTCATCGGTCAGACGCGCGTGATCGAACACGCCGCACGTCGGGTAGCCGAAAACCTTCAGGAGCAAGGCTGCCTTGCAAAGTGTCTGGGGCCGGACGTCGCCCTCGTACCAATGCCGCGCAGCGGCCTGTTGCGTTCGGGGGCGCTGTGGCCTGCTCTGGTCATCTGCGAGGCGCTGTACCGGCATGGCGCTGGAGCCGAAGTGTTGCCCTGCCTGCATCGTGTCGTCGCTATCCGCAAGGCAGCTACAGCAGCTCAGGGTGAGCGCCCTGAACCACAGGATCACTGCCGGACGACGTGTGTTGAGGTTGACGGTGTCGATCGACCGCGAGCGATCGCGATCGTTGATGACATCGTAACGCGCGGTTCCTCGTTCATCGGCGTTACGCCCCATCTGGTTGCTGCCTTTCCTGATGTACCCATCCGCTGTTTCGCTTTGGTCCGCACGATCAGTCAGGGCGAGATCGAGACCATCCTGTTTCCGACCACGGGCCTGATTCGTTACCGCCAAGGCCAGCTTCGCCGCGAGCCTTGAGCGGACAGTGGAACGGATGTTCCGTCGTCCTGATCGCTGTCGGTGATCCGGTCTTTCTGCTTTTTCTCGTCTGGTCGAGAGGTGCCGGGCTTGTATAGCGAGGGGGCGCATTTTTATATATTTCAACTTTTAAGAGTTTTAGAGCAACTAAATCACTTAAAAATCAAATGCATACAAGCATATTTAGGGAGGAATCCTGGAGCTGAAGCGGAGGAATCCTGGGTTTTGTGGGGAGGAATCCTGGAACAAAAGCGGAGGAATCCTGGACTTTGTGGGAGGAATCCTGGAGCAAAAGCGGAGGAATCCTGGGTATAATGTGAATTCCTCCAAAGAGATTCCACAAATGTCTAGCCGCCAACTCACAGTGACGAAGGCGAACTCCCTTGTGGAGGCTACTTATCACCTCACTTTGGCCGAGCAGCGCCTGCTTCTCCTGGTCATCTCCAGGCTGGATAGTCGCGTTGAACTGGATTCCAGGATTCCTCACACAATCACCGCCGCCGAGGTGATGACGGTCTTTCAGGTCGGTGAGTCACGTGCTTACCAGATCCTGGAAGAGGCCGCCGAGCGGCTCTACACCCGATCAGTGACGATCCACGAGCCCGACCCCCGCCAACCCAAGTCAGATCGACTGGTCACGCGCTGGGTCGCCGCCGTCAACTACAAGCCGGGCACAGGCGCAATCGAACTGTTCTTCGCGCAACCCATCATGCCCTTCATCAGCCAACTGAAGGCTCGGTTCTGTCAGTACCATCTTGCCAACATCGTGCCGATGTCTTCGGTCTATGCCGTGCGGCTCTATGAGCTTTTGATCCAGTGGCGCGATGCCGGCACCCGTCGAGTCGAGTTGGATTGGCTGCGCGAGCGGTTTCTTCTGGGTCAGAAATACGCCAGCATTCGTGATTTCAAGCGGTACGTCCTCCAGATTGCCATCGACCAGATCAACACCCACAGCGACCTCTGGGTGAAATGGGAACAGCACAAACGTGGTCGCGTGGTTCATGCCCTGACCTTCACCTTCGGCCCCAAGGCCGAGCAGAAGCCCGAGACTGAAAGCCGGCCTGCCTCCCCGGCCAACTCAAAACCCGCCAAGCCCAAGCTCACGCGCGCCTATGTCGAACGGCACGCCCAGCCTGGAGAAAGCTGGGAGGAAGCCTGGGAGCGCTGTCGTCGCAAGCTGGAGCAGGAGAATGCTGGATGAACGACGCCGCCCATGACCTGAACCGCTTCGTCGAGGCCCAGCGCGACATCTACGCCCAGGCGCTGGCCGAACTGCGTGCCGGCCGCAAACGCTCGCACTGGATGTGGTTCGTCTTCCCGCAGATCGCCGGACTCGGATCGAGCGCAATGGCGTGCCGCTATGCCATCCGCGACCTGGACGAGGCGCGGGCCTATCTGAACCATCCAATCCTTGGGGCGCGGTTGCGCGACTGTGCCGAGGCGCTATTGGCCATCAAGGAGCGATCGGCACGGGAGATTCTGGGATCGCCGGACGACCTGAAGCTGTGCTCCAGTGCCACGCTCTTTGCCCAGGTCTCGCCGCCGGGGTCGGCGTTCCATCGGTTGCTGGAACGGTATTGTGGAGGGCAGCCTGATCGGTTGACGCTGGAACGCCTGTCGGCTGGATCCAGGCATGATGAGCGATGATCGGGGCACCTATCTGGTGCGGCTGATCCCCGAGCACTCGGGGCCGGTGCGCATCGGTCGGCTCGGCATCCTGACGCTGGCCGGCGGGGAGCTGCTCTATGTCGGCAGTGCGCTGGGGCCGGGCGGACTGGCGGCGCGCTGTCGTCATCATGGGCGCGAGGCCGCACGTCCGCATTGGCATCTGGATTATCTGCGCCCGCACTGTCGTGTTCCGGGATGCTGGGTCGCACGCGGACTGGCGCGGCGCGAGCATGTCTGGGCACGCTTGCTCGGCACATTGCCGGGCGCCTCCTGGCCACTGGCGCGCTTCGGGTCGAGCGACTGCGACTGTCCGGCGCATCTGCTCCGGCTGGAGCAGACACCGGAGACGGCGGCGCTCAGTGCGCTGTTGGGCGTGCCGCTGGTGTGGCGGATGGCGCGGGGTCGGTTCGAGGAATTTGAGGCATGAGGAGACATTGATGGAGAGTGCGCTGTTACCCGTCGAAGTGCTCGACGTCGAGACCGAGCCTGAACCTGAACCTTCACCCAGCATCGAAGACGAGGGATCGCCCACGGATGAGCGCGCATCATCCGCGCCTGTCGTGGCCGACGAGTCAGTGCCGGCGGACGAACTCACCGAGCGACCCGATGCGCTCGCCCCGCCCGTCCTGCCCATCACCCCGCTTCAGCCGCCCCGATCCGTTGCCCTCTACATCGACGGCGACAACCAATACCCCGCCATCGCGCGCGATCTTCTGGCGAGCGTTCGGCAGGATTTGGGTCTGGACGTCTCGCGCGTGGTGCTGGCCGGCAACGATCATGGTCACACCGTGCCACGCTGGCAGGCGGCGCTGGCCAAGGAGGGATTGGCCGAGGATCGGATTCTGGCGCTGCGCGTACCCCGAAAGCCCGAGGCGGCGGATCTGGCCGTGATCCTGGAGCTGGGAGCGAACATGGAGCGGCATCGTCAGGGACCGGATCTGGTGGTGGTCGTCTCGCGCGACGAGTGGCTGATCGGAGCGGCTGAGGCGGTGCGGGCGCGGGGCTGTCGGGTTTGGGTTGCCTATGCCGAGAACGATGCGGTGCCGGCTCAGACCTCTCTACCGACGTTGCTGCTGCCGGCCGTCCAGCGCAACCAGGCCACGGGCAAGGCGGCAACAGTCGCCCCCGAGACGCCGACTGAAAGCATGAGGCCGACGGTCTCGGCTCCCACGCTCACACCCTCGACGAGCGTACCGACGGCCAAGCCCACAGCGGCAACTCCAGCCGTTCAGCCGACTCCATCGCACACGAAACTACTCGCTCAGGTGCGCGCGCAGTGCAAGCTACAGCCGGGCAGCGGGTATTCGGCCAACGAGGTCGGGCAGGTGCTCTACAAGCTGGGACTGACCGACAAGGCGGCTCGAACCCGATTCCTGAAGGCGATCGACGGCTTGCGGGAAGCAGGAGCGGGGAGGGGTATGTAGTCCTAAATGACTGATATTATGAGGATATGCGGCGATGAGTCACAGTGACTTAAGTAACTGCGACTTGACTTAAGTTAGTTTAAAATGACTGAGATTAAGTCATTTTAAGTCAAAGCAAGTCAATTTGACTTAAAGTAACTCACGGGTTCGGATTGGCGTTTCGGTTTCAGTCGATTAGTGTTAAATCTTGGAGCCGGCTGGAGGTATCGGCGAGAGGCGGTTGGTGAGGCGCGGCGCTTGGTGGGCTTGGAACGGGCTGAGTGGTTGCGGTAATGCACATTGCCATACAACTTGACGTGGATCATTTGCCACGCGCTCCATGGCGGCGATACTCTCGAACCATTTAAACGTCATGAAAACAATGGGGCTCATGTCCCCACCGGAGCGCGACGGAAACGGCCACAAGCTTGCAGCCCCGACGATGATCCGCCGAAGCTGAGACGATGCGCTCCGCGCCGGTGGCTCGTCCGAAGCTAGGGAGGCATGGAGGCCACGGCGCACAGCGTTCATTGGATCGAAGCTTTGAGGAGAGTGAGAGCATGGGTTGGAGAGCGCCGGTCGAGGCCGAGCCGTTGCAGGCCATGACAGCGAATCTCGGGAGGGCGGACAGGTCGGAACACTCCGACCCGGAGCCGTTGACCGAGGCACGGATGGGCGAGTCAGTTCCGCCACTGGCCCGCTTCCGCGTTCATTTCATGGCTCAGGAGCCGATCCGGTTGCCCGAGTACAGCGGCTCGGCCTGGCGGGGACTGCTCGGCCACGGACTGCGCCGCACCGCCTGTGTCACCCGTCAGCCGACCTGCACCGGCTGTCTGCTCATCCACCACTGCGTCTACTCGACCCTGTTCGAGACCCCGGACGCCCAGGGAACACCGGGCGGAGCACCGCATCCCTTCATCCTCGCCATCGATCCGCGCGCCCCGCGTGCGCTGGAACCGGACGCCGTCTTCAGTCTTGATCTCCAGTTGCTGGGCACGGCCATCCAGCAGATGCCCTATCTGATCCACGCCTTCGGACTGGCCGGCCAGCGCGGATTCGGGCGCTCGGGCGGACGCTTCACCCTGACCGCCGTCGAACGCGAATTGACGCTGGGCTCTGAGGACTGGCAGACGGTCTATGACGCCACGCTCGGCCGCTATGAGCCGCTGGAGACTGCCGCGCCCGTGGTGCCGCCGGTCCCGGCGCGCGCCCAGCTGCATCTGCTCACCCCCTGGCGGCTCAAGCGCGAGGGTCGGCGGATCGGTGCGCGCGAATTGACGGCGCTCGACATCGCCCACGCCCTCTATCGCCGACTGCGCACCCTGGCCGCCGCGCATGGCGGTGATCCCGATACCTTCGATCATCGCCGGTTGCCGACCGATCCCGACGCCCTTCAGTTGGAGGTCGACTGGCTGCGCTGGCACGACTGGACGCGCTATTCCTCGCGTCAGGATGCACTGATGCAGCTTGGCGGCCTGATCGGTGAAGTCAGCCTCACCGGCCCGGCGCTCGCCGCGCTGTGGCCGGCACTCTGGTTCGGGCAGTGGACGCATGTCGGGCAGGGCACGGCCTTTGGGTTGGGGGAATACCGGATCGCCGTCGCCGACGACAAGCTTGTGACGGCGGCCTGATCGGCCCGCTTCGGCGATCATGCTTACCAGACATCGCCCAGTGCTTCCATCGT
>NC_013862.1 GCF_000025485.1 Allochromatium vinosum DSM 180
ATTTTATGTTAACTTGTGCAAATGTTTTTATGGGTACATAATCAAAACCACATAACCCCAAGTGAACAAGCGCACAAAATGCCAAATGTTATCGCTGTTCTGAACCCCAAGGGAGGTTCAGGAAAAACTACGTTGGCCATACACTTAGCCTATGCATTGAAGGAGCATGGCCGTACCTTGCTTGTAGATGCGGACATTCAAGGGTCGGCCCGCGACTGGAGCGCGGCTGGATCGTCCGGCCTGCCAGTGATCGGACTTGACCGCCCAACACTGGATCGCGAACTTCAGGCTATCGGCGGTGATTACCAATGGATCGTGATCGATGGGGCTTCTAAGGTCGAAAAGATGGTTGCATCCGGCGTGAAGGCAGCCGATATGATCCTGATTCCAGTTCAACCATCAGCCCTGGATCTTTGGGCCTGTGCTCCACTGGTCGATGTGATCCAGGCTCGCCAGCAAGCAACTGACGGTCGACCAGCAGCGGCTTTCGTTGTGGTTAGAGCGAAGAAAAATACTTCGATAGCACGCGAGATGCGCCGTGCTGTTGAAGGTTACGGATTACCGTTGTTGCCGCATACGATCTATGACCGCACGCTGTATGCGCGTGCCATTACAGAAGGAACTACCGTGCAGGCGATGGATGCGGCAAGCGAAGCCGCTAACGAAATCCGACTCCTTACTAATCGTGTTCTGGAGGCATTCGATGGAGTTTAAGGTTAAGCCCAAAGCCGCACCCTCAACCTTAAAGGAAGCTGTGCGTGATACTGAGCGTCTGAGCGTGGATCTCCCCAAACCACTCAAACGCGACTTGAAGCGTGTTGCTGTCGACCAAGGGCGAACGATCAGTGAGATTGTAAATAGCCTGATTTGTGACTATGTACAAAGTCACAAAAACACAAATAATTAAATGTAGATTTGTGTAAAATTACAGATAATCCCGATGTGTCTCCGATGGATTCACCCTGAGAAGCAGCGCTACTACCAAGTGGAGCTACTTCAGGATCTCCTGGGGGACTGGACACTGTTCCAGTGCTGGGGTGGGATCGGCTCGCACCTGGGCGGTCAGCGGATCGTCTGGGTCGAGTCGCAAGAAGCTGGACTGACCAGGATCAGGCAGATTCGCGCTCGACGTCGGCAACATGGCTATCAGGAACACATATCCTGAGTTTCTGATCTAAACGGTGGTATATCTCCAAAGAAAACCGTGATGAGGAACCGCGTTCCTTTCTGACTGGACAGGACGCCCTGAACAAATCCCATCAAAGATACATCTTGACCTGCTTTCAACATGACACAACACGCCAGGAGATCAACATGGGCTACGCTGAATTGATTCAAACCCTGGAGCAACTTCCGGAAGAGAAACAGATCGAGGTGCTTGATTTCGCCAAGTTTCTTGCACAACGGAACCAAAATAACACGATCGCCCCGAAAACCCTGGCGGAAACAGCATTGGCCAAATGGATCAATAACCCATTAGGTGTGAAAGATTTCCAGCCGTTGAGTCGAGAAGAAGCGAATGCCCGCTAAAGTATTTGTCGATACGAATATCTGGCTCTATGCGCTGGTTTCTCATGAAGATGATCCAAAGCATGTACAAGCCGCCAGTTTTGTCCTTGCGCTGCAACGACCTTTGATTAACTCTCAGGTGATTCGTGAAGCTAGCAGCAATTTGCTAAAAAAAGCCGGTATCGCGGAGGCAAAGCTACGAACAATCATTGAGGACTGGTATCGAGACTGCGATATTTATCCATCCAGTGCAGTACAACATACGCTGGCCTCGAAATTACGGGAAACATATTCGTTTAGTTATTGGGACAGTCTGATCGTCGCTGCCGCGCTTGATGCAGGATGCTCCACGCTCTTCAGTGAAGACATGCAGCACGGACAGAACATTGAAAATCGTTTGACAATCATTAATCCTTTTTTGCTGTGACGAAATACGATTCCTGTAAACCAGAAACGGCGCGGCCTGATGGTTTTACATCCGTCATTTCCATGAATAAGTCAGTCGTTCAATAGACATCCAAGAGCCGACACCCAGTACGCATGAATCAGACGAATCTTTCTGCCCTGATCTGGTCGGTGGCCGATCTGCTGCGGGGCGATTACAAGCAATCCGACTACGGCAAGGTCATCCTGCCCTTCACCGTGCTGCGTCGTCTGGATTGCGTCCTGGAATCCACCAAAGACGCGGTGCTCGCTGAAGAGAAAGCCAAACGGCAAATGGGGGTGAACCCCGAACTCTTCCTGCTGCGCGTGTCCGGTCAGAGCTTCTACAACGTCTCGCCCCTGGACATGAAGAAACTCCTGGGCGATCCGGATCACATCAAGGCCAACCTGTTGTCCTATCTACACGGATTCTCGGATGATGTCCGCGACATCTTCGAGCAGTTCGACGTCCAGACCCAGATTGACCGCCTCGCCAAAACCAACCTGCTGTATCAGGTGACTGAACGCTTCGCTCAGGTGGACTTGCACCCAAACCGGGTCAGTAACAGCCAGATGGGTCTGGTGTTCGAGGAACTGATCCGAAAGTTTGCGGAACTCTCCAACGAAACCGCCGGTGAACACTTCACTCCGCGTGAAGTCATCCGCTTGATGGTGAACCTGCTGTTCATCGAAGATGACGCGGTACTGGCCAAACCCGGCGTGGTGCGCACCCTCTACGACCCCACGGCAGGCACCGGTGGAATGCTATCCGTGGCCGGGGAATATCTGGAGGAACACAACCCGGAGGCGCGACTGACCATGTTCGGTCAGGAACTCAATCCGGAGTCCTACGCCATCTGCAAGGCCGACATGCTCATCAAGGGGCAGGATGTCGCCAACATCGTCTTCGGCAACACCTTCTCCGAAGATGGACACCCGCAGCGCACTTTCGACTACATGCTGTCCAATCCGCCGTTTGGGGTGGAGTGGAAGAAGGTCGAGAAGGCGATCCGCCAGGAACACGAGACCCTGGGCTTCAGCGGACGTTTCGGTCCTGGATTGCCGCGTGTCTCGGACGGATCGCTGCTGTTCCTGCTGCATCTGATCTCTAAAATGCGACCCGCTATTGATGGAGGGAGCCGGTTGGGGATCGTCCTCAACGGCTCGCCGCTGTTCACGGGTGGGGCCGGATCGGGTGAGAGTGAGATCCGTCGCTATGTGCTGGAAAACGATCTGGTGGAGGCGATCATCGGCTTGCCCACGGATATGTTCTACAACACCGGCATCTCGACCTATGTCTGGATTCTCTCCAACCGTAAGCCCGAGCATCGCCGGGGGCTGGTCCAGTTGATCGATGCCAGCGGGTTGTGGCAGAAGATGCGCAAGAGTCTGGGGTCCAAGCGCAAGGAACTCTCGGACGCGCACATCGCTGAGATCACCCGGCTGTTTGGTGAGTGCCGGGAGGCATACGATGGCAAGAAGCCGATCTCACGCCTGTTCAAGAACAGCGACTTCGGCTATCGCACCATCACTGTCGAGCGTCCGCTGCGGGACGAAGCCGGGAACATCGTGCTTGGCCTCAAGGGCAAGCAGAAGGGCAAGCCGCAACCGGACACCAGCCGGCGCGACACCGAGAATGTCCCGCTGGCCGAAGACGTGGAGACCTACTTCCAGCGCGAGGTGCTACCCCATGCCCAGGATGCCTGGATCGATCACGACAAGACCAAGGTCGGCTATGAGATCCCTTTCAACCGGCATTTCTACGTCTTCGAGCCGCCACGCCCGCTGGCCGACATCGATGCCGACCTGAAACGCTGCACGGATCGCATCCTGACCATGATCGAGGGTCTATCGGCCTGAAGCGAGGAAACGACCATGCAAGCCATCGAATTTGAAGCCGTCTCGGAAAACCATCGTATCCAGTTACCGGATACGGCGCCAAACGGCGTGCGGATGCGCGTGCTGCTGTTGTGGGAACCGTCCAGCCCATCCGAGACGGACTTGAAAGACCTGTTTTCCAGCGTGACCGAGGGACTGACAGCGGCGGATCTGGAACGTCCGCGTGATTTTGGGCGGAGGGATGTCGAGTGGGATATTTGATCGATACCAATGTCTGGTCGGAGTTGCAAAAACGCTCCAGAATCGACCCAGGCGTGCAACGCTGGTTTGCCGAGGTGGCGATGGATGAGGTGTATCTCTCGGTCCTGGTGGTCGGCGAGGTCCGCTGTGGCATCGAGCGTTTGCGTCGCCGTGATCCCCAGCAAGCCTCCCGTCTGGAAACACGGCTCGAACAATTAACCTCGGCCATGTCAGGACGTATCCTTCCACTGTCGCTACCGATTGCTGAACAGTGGGGGCGAATCAATGTGCCGAATCCATTGCCCGTGGTGGATGGCCTGCTGGCGGCGACTGCGCTCGTTCATGATTTAACCCTCGTCACGCGCAATGTGCGGGACGTTGAACGCAGCGGCGTCAAGCTGCTCAATCCTTTTGCAGAGGCTGTCAGCGAATGAGCTTCCCTCGCTACGAACGCTACAAGGACAGTGGGGTGGAATGGCTGGGGGAGGTGCCAGAGCATTGGATACTTGATCGGCTTAAATGGTCGGTTGAGGGATGTATCAATGGTTTATGGGGCGACGATCCTAATGGTGAGGATGTTATACCTTGTATCCGTGTCGCTGATTTTGATCGCGCTAAAAACAGAGTTAGAGCTGAAGATTTAACTTATCGTTCAATATCTGAAGAAAAACGACTAAATAGATCATTAAAAAACGGAGATTTACTGATCGAAAAATCGGGTGGTGGCGACAATCAACCTGTAGGCGTTGTTGTATTATTTGATCATAATCTAAACGCTGTTTGCTCCAACTTTGTGGCTAGAATGCCAGTCCGAAGTAATTTCTCCCCTCGATTCTTATGTTATCTGCACAGCGTCCTATACGCTTTACGCCTCAATACTAAATCAATAAAACAAAATACTGGAATACAGAATCTCGACTCAGCTTCATATTTAGACGAGCGATTTGGAATCCCTACCGTATATGAGCAAGGTTTGATTGCCGATTTCCTTGACCGTGAAACTGCCAAGATAGACGCCCTGATTGCCGAACAGCAACGGCTCGTCGAACTGCTGAAGGAAAAGCGGCAGGCGGTCATCTCCCATGCCGTCACCAAGGGGCTGAACCCCGATGCGCCGATGAAGGATTCCGGCATCGAGTGGCTGGGAGAGGTGCCGGAGCATTGGGTAATTGTGCCACTTAAACACCTTACCGCCCCTGGTCGGGATATCATGTATGGAATCGTTCTGCCTGGGCCGAACGTAGATAATGGCGTGCCAATTGTTAAAGGCGGAGACGTTAGACCTCATCGGCTTCGGCTAGAGTTACTGAACCGCACAACTGAAGCAATCGAAGCGCCTTACGCACGCGCACGACTTAGACCAAGCGACATCGTTTATTCGATTAGGGGTTCCATTGGAGATGCGGAACTCGTACCAGATGAACTGCTTGATGCGAATATCACTCAAGATGTTGCCAGAATATCACCAGATCAAACGGTAAATAGCCTTTGGCTTCTTTTCGTAATGAAGTCAGTGAGAGTATTTGTACAGTTAGAACAACGTTCACTAGGCGCTGCTGTGCGTGGTATCAACATATTCGATCTGAAACGCGCCCGTATTCCTTTCCCAGACATTCAAGAACAAAAAACCATCGCCACCTTTCTCGACCGCGAAACCACCAAACTCGATGCCCTGACCGCCGAAGCCCAAACCGCCATCACCCTCCTGCAAGAACGCCGCACCGCCCTGATCTCGGCGGCTGTCACCGGCAAGATCGACGTGCGCGGATTCGCTTCGGATTCCACGCATTAGGAGCCACCGCATGTTTGCCATCCGCCAGATGATCGACGACCCTCAAGACTTCATTCCGGTGCCGGCGGAACTGCGCCATCGTCCGACCGAGGTGATTTTCATCGCCCTCGATCACGTACCAGAGGCCGCAAAGACCATGCAGGCCAAACAGACTCCTGCGGGTTATGAGGATGGCGACGGTTTGGAGCCTTCGCCGCTCCAGAGCATCGATCACCCAACGGAGACAAAAAACCAATGATCACCGCCAAAATTGATCGCCGTGGCACCTTACAGAGCGTGCGGCTACCCGAGGGGTTTCAGTTCGATGTTGACGAGGTCGAGATTCTGCGCCGAGGTGACGAAATCGTGCTCCGCCAGAAGCCGACAAGCCTGCGTGCGGCATTCGACCTGTTGGCTTCCATGCCCGACGACTTCTTCGCCGAAGGACGCCAAGACGTACCGCCCGAGACCCGCGAATCCCTGTGATGCCCATGCGCTATCTCCTCGACACCAACATCTGCATCTACATCGCGAAGCGGCGTCCGCCAGAGGTTGCGGGGCGATTCGACAGCCTGCACCCTGGCGAAGTCGGGATGTCGATCATCACCTATGGCGAGTTGCTGCTCGGTGCCGAAAAGAGCCAGCATCCGCAACCGACCAAAGAACGGTTGCGGCGGTTCGTGGAACTGGTTCCCGTGCTGTCGCTGCCACGCGAGAGTCCCCATCGCTACGCTCGCATCCGTGCCGACTTGGAACGCGCCGGCACGCCGATTGGTGCCAATGACTTGTGGATCGCGGCACATGCGCTGACCTCCGGTCTGATCCTGGTCAGCAACAATCTACGGGAGTTTGGTCGGATTCCAGGACTGGCCACGGAAAACTGGGCGCAATGAACCTGCACCGGGAAGTGAACTTCGAGACCGAAATCTGCGACGCCCTCGCCGCTCAGGGCTGGTTCTATGCCGATGGCGATGCCGCCGACTATGACCGGGCACGGGCACTGTTTCCGGCGGATGTCCTGGCCTGGGTGCAGTCAACTCAACCCAACGCCTGGGCCACCCTGGAGAAGAACCACGGTCCACAGGCCGCCGAGGTGCTGCTCGGACGACTACGGGATTCCATCAATCAACGCGGCACTCTCGACGTGCTGCGCCACGGTATCGAGCTGCTCGGACTGCGCCACCCCCTCACCCTGGCCCAATTCAAACCCGCCCTGGCGATGAATCCTGATCTGCTCACCCGCTACGCCGCCAACCGGCTGCGCGTGATTCGCCAGTTACGCTATTCACTCCATAACGAAAACGCCCTCGATCTGGGTCTGTTCCTCAACGGGATTCCGGTCGCCACGGCGGAACTGAAAACCGACTTCACCCAATCGGTCGAGGATGCCGTCGATCAATACCGCTTCGACCGTCATCCGCGTCCCAAAGGACAGGGGAGCGCCGAACCCCTGCTGTCGTTCCCGAATGGAGCCTTGGTTCATTTCGCGGTGAGTAACCGTGAAGTCCGCATGACCACGCACCTTGAAGGTCCGGCCACCCGCTTTCTGCCCTTCAACCGGGGCGATCACGGAGCCGCCGGCAATCCCCCCAACGAACACGGCGGACACCGTACCGCCTATCTCTGGGAGGACATCTGGGCGCGGGACACCTGGCTGGAGATTCTCGGACGCTATCTGGTCGCCCAAAAGGACAGCAAGAAACAGATCAAAACACTCATCTTCCCGCGTTTCCACCAACTCGACGGTACGCGCAAGCTCCTGGTCACGGTGCTGATCGAAGGTCCAGGCGGCAAATACCTGATTCAGCATTCTGCCGGTTCGGGCAAGACCAACTCCATCGCCTGGGCGGCGCATTTCCTGGCCGATCTGCACGACGAACACCATCACAAGCTGTTCGATAGCGTGCTGGTGGTCTCGGATCGCACCGTACTGGACAGCCAGTTACAGGATGCCATCTTCGATTTCGAGCGCACGGCTGGGGTGGTGGCCACCATCAAAGGCGATGGCGGCAGCAAGAGCCGCGAACTGGCTGAAGCCCTCTCTGGTGGCAAGAAGATCGTGGTCTGTACCATCCAGACCTTTCCCTTTGCGTTGAAGGCTGTGCGCGAACTGGCCGCCACCCAGGGCAAACGCTTTGCTGTGATCGCCGATGAAGCGCATTCCTCGCAGACCGGCGAAGCGGCGGCCAAGCTCAAAGCCGTGCTGTCGGCGGACGAATGGCAGGCGTTGACCGATGGCGGCGAGATCAGCACCGAAGACCTGCTGGCCGCGCAAATGACGACACGGGCTGCCGAAACAGGCATCACCTATGTCGCCTTCACCGCCACACCCAAGGCCAAAACGCTGCAACTCTTCGGACGTCGCCCCGATCCGAACCGACCTGCCGGACCGGATAACCTGCCTGCGCCCTTCCATGTCTATTCGATGCGTCAAGCCATCGAGGAAGGCTTCATCCTCGATGTGCTCAAGAACTACACCCCTTACAAGCTGGCGTTCCGCTTGGCGACCATGGGGCGCGAATGGGATGAGCAGGAGATGGTGCGCGACGAAGCCCTCAAGGGCATCCTGCGCTGGGTGCGGCTACACCCCTACAACATCAGCCAGAAAGTGCAGGTGGTGGTGGAGCATTTCCGGGAGAACGTCGCCCCGCTGCTGAATGGACGCGCCAAGGCGATGGTCGTGGTCGGCAGTCGTCTGGAAGCCGTGCGCTGGCGGCTCGCCATTGACCACTACACCCAGGAGCAGGGCTACCCGATCGGTACCCTGGTCGCCTTTTCCGGCGACGTCATCGATCCCGAGTCCGGCCCCGATCCCTTCAGCGAAACCAGTCAGACCATGAACCCCAACCTGAAAGGGCGGGGGATTCGTGACGCCTTCGATACTGACGACTATCAGATCCTGTTGGTCGCCAACAAGTTTCAAACCGGCTTTGATCAGCCGCTACTGTGTGGGATGTATGTCGACAAGCGGCTTGCCGGCATCGCGGCGGTACAGACGCTGTCACGGCTTAACCGTGCCTATCCGAACAAGGACACCACCTATGTGGTGGACTTCGTCAACGATCCCGAGGACATCCTTGACGCCTTCAAGGCGTACTACGAAACCGCCGAACTCTCCGGCGTGACCGATCCCAACCTGATCTTCAACCTGCGCAGTAAGCTGGACGCGGCAGGGTTCTATGACGACTTCGAGGTCAACCGCGTAGTCGAGGTCGAGTTCAACCCCAAAGCCAAGCACAGCGACCTGACGGCAGCGCTGGAACCGGTGGCCTCCAGGCTGTTGCAGCAATACAAGGCGGCCCAGAACCGGCTCAAGAGCGCCAAGGCCAAGGACGACGCAGCGGCGATCAAAGAGGCGCAAGACGCCTTGAATGCCCTGCGGCTGTTCAAGAAGGATCTGGGCACGTTCCAGCGGGTCTATGCCTTTCTCTCGCAAATCTTCGACTATGGCAACACCGCGATCGAAAAGCGTTTCATCTTCTACCGTAGGCTCCTGCCGCTCCTGGAGTTCGGACGCGAACGCGACACCATCGACCTGTCCAAGATCGTGCTTACCCATCACACCCTGAAACGCCAGGGTCAGCGTTCCCTCGTCCTGCAAGCAGGCGAAACAAGCACGCTCACCCCGCTCGGCGAGAGTGGCACCGGCACGGTACAGGACAAGGAAAAAGCCCGACTCAGAGAGATCATCGCCAAAGTCAATGATCTGTTTGAAGGCGACCTGACCGATGATGACCAACTGGTCTACGTCAATCATGTCCTCAAGGGCAAGCTGCTGGAATCCAAGACCCTGATCCAACAGGCGTCCAACAACACCAAGGAACAGTTCGCCAACTCACCCGATCTGTCGAACGAACTGCTCAACGCCATCATCGATGCCTTTGCCGCCCACACGACCATGAGCAAACAGGCACTGGATTCCGAGAAGGTACGCCGGGGGTTGCAGGACATCCTGCTTGGACCGGCACAGCTTTATGAGGCGCTACGGGAACAGACTGAAAGCGCGCAAGCCGTACCGTAAGCCACCTTCGGTACGGTCGTCGGATCTGGTTCGATACCGGATATGTTTGGGTTTGTCCATAGGTTTCCCGTAACCTGTGGGCGGCGGATATTGATCGCAAACTCGACGAGACTTCGCTCAGTTCTTGGGGCAAAGGGTTTCAAGTGTGTGTTTGGTCGACGGGACATGCGGCTGGAAACGTTTGGATGTGGTTTACAGAATGCTCTTGTCAAGTATCGTTTTTTATGATAGATAGCTTTCTTCTCAACCGCTTAACGTTCTAAAAATAAACAACCAAACATTGAGCGAAAACATGATTCACTCTGAAACTGATCCTACCGAACATCTCTTGCAAAGAAAGCGAGAACTCGAAGAAAAAGAGAAAGAAATTGAAAAACAAAAAAAAGAAATCGAGGAAAAAATTAAGGAATCCAATTTAGGCTCTCGGCAAAAAGCATTAAATGATATTTTGGACTTGATGAATACCTATGAGATAGATATCTCTGATATTGCTATTGCCAAAAAATATCCAGAAAAAATCAAAAAAACATCACAGGCCACAAAAGAGAAAAAGCCTAAATTTCCACAGCCCCCTGAAGGAAAGAAGTATTTCAACCTTGAAACCAATAAATCCTGGTCGGGAAGAGGGCCTATAGATGATTCAATCCGCAATCATCCAGATCCAAACTCTCTGTTAGTTGACAAGGTCGTTGAGCAGCCAACTACTGCAATATAGGGTTTACTTTTTTTGCAGAGATCAGATCCCTGAAATTTTTTCAAACGCACCTGAAGGCGATCTGATCTTGTAGTTTTTATAGCGCTGTGTTTGATCTTAGAAGTAAACGAAGTTTACCCGTTCCCGCAACTCCTTACCCGGCTTGAAATGCAGGTAATGCTTGCCTGCGGTAAAGACAGTCTCGCCAGTCTTGGGGTTACGCGCTTGACGGGGAGGTCGATAGTGCAAGGAAAAGCTTCCAAACCCACGCACCTCGATCCGTTCACCGTTAGCTAACGATTCCCGCAACAGATTCAGAAGCGCCTTCACCACGACCTCTACATCGGCTTCAGGAAGATGCTCCTGCCGGTTGGCCATCTGCGTGATCAGTTCCGAGCGCGTCATGATCGGATCTCCTGAAACTCACTGAAACGCCTGCTCCTGATCCAGCTATCGAACCCCATCCGTTGTCTGGCAGACCGCCGCTGATCAATTGGATACGGACAAGCGGCCTGTCGACAACAGCACGCGGGTCAGGGACTTCGCCGCTCCACCTGGAACCTCGTAGCGGGAGGTTCCAGGCGGCGTCGACGATCAGGGTTTAAGCCCGGTAATCCAGACACTTCAGTCCAGTGGGGCTGAGAGGGAGAGTATCCCACCCTATGATCCAGTAGCGATCTCCGGGTTGCGTACCCTCAAACTGCTCGATAAGCGTGCACAAGTATTCCTGCATTTCTTGTACATCGGTGCGCTCAAAGACCATCAAACGAATATCGGCTTTTGACTGCATCAGCTTCAAGAAAGCATCGATGATTCTTTGATCCTGACTGGGATTCCATTCATCACAGACGACTTCCATCACCAACGGCAAGCGAATGAGCGGACAGGATTCACTGTCTGCCCCCCAATGCAGATCGTAAATCCAGGGTTCACCCCGCACGCAAGAACCGATCTCTTTTGCCGCATAGGTTTTGTAGCCAAAGTCATGGGCATAAGATCCGATTTCCCATAAGATATAACGTTTGATTTCGGATCGGCGATCGATTTTTTGGTAATCAATATATCTGGAAAAATTATCTTTAAAAAAACTCCAGACGCGCTGTTGAATTTGTTCAGTCTGTGGTGCGTGTCGCATGTGCAGATACTGTTTTGACGTCGATTGAATGAAAGTATCGTGCGTGATCGATGATTTTACCTGTGGTGCAAAAAAACCTGCATCTTATTTGCATGAGGATTTATGTTAAAATCCCACAAAGCAAAGACGTATCGATCGCCCGCTTGATAATGCTCAAATTGCTCTAAGGTGTTGTAGATGTGATCCAGGGTTCTCTGGGTATCCCGACATCCTAAGACAAGCAACCGGGTATCGGCTCTGGCGTGGGCTAATTTCAACACCGACTGCGTGATGATTGCGTGAAAAAATGGGTTTTGATCTTGAAAATCCTCCATCTGCATCACCAACGGCAAACGAACGAGCCGACTGGATTCATTGGCCGCACGCCAGTGCAGATCATAAATCCATTCCTCACCCTCGGCCTGCGGGCACAGGGCTTTCGATGTGAATACCTGACATCCAAGCTGATGACCATACTTACATAGAGTATTTAAAACTCCCTTTCTCCAGTGAGTGAAATGAGTCGTGTGAAAAAAATCATTCAAGTACTCGCCAAACGTGTGGATTAACTGACCTTCAATCGCGTTAGTAATCGGGTTGTTTTGCATGTAAATACTCTCAGTGCTCCGTAGGGATAAAACTATTGACAGATAGAACGGAGGCTACAAATCCTGCATTTCTCAATTAACCGCTCTGGAACATCGATGTGGACGACGAGAGAACGGGGGTTGACGGCTTGACGGTTCGAGGAAGCGTACTTTTTGTGAAGGTTCGACCTTTTCCCTTGGATTGTGCATAGTTATCGAATTTCGTGATCATGGTCGCGATTGATTGTATCTCTTCCGGCAAGGGACGTTGGTGGCGCGCCTCAATGTATCGACGATTGAACGTCGTTGGGTTCGGGCGCTGACCGCTGTGTGACGTCGCCTGTTCATACCAATAGTTGTAGATCTCAAACAAATCATGGACTAATCGATGGGTGTCAGAGGCGCGATAAAACAGCATTCCATGCAGGATGGGTTTAGGGTCCATATATTCGATTTTCAAAGCATACCCGATACTGGTTTTTCTGATCGGACTCTTGAGCGAAACCAGTGCCTGACGATCAGCGTAAATATCCCGATTCTTCGAGTGATCGCTTACCTCATACTCAAAGCGAACATAGACGACTGCGATGTGCTGATAGTGGTCACAGAGTTTAGTGGCGAAGTCAATCAGACCCTGGTAGTTTTCCTTGGCACGACGTCGGAAGTTTTTCAGGCGTGACTGAAATTGGGGGTCTTTGAACGTGGAGCGGAGTGTGTCGACCAGTGCATTGAGCGACTGACACGCGCGTTCCTGCTGCTGATCCGGCGTGAGTCCCGACAGGCTGGAGTATCCAGTATCAGGAGTTCCCCTGCGCGTCTGCGATGCCTGAACCGCCTTTGCATCCGGTTCGGGGGAATGCAGGACCGCTGACAGGTTGTACGGATACTGGCCCGAGGTAAAGGTGATTTTTGAACGCTGAAAACAGAGATTCGCGATTCCTGAATCCTGCTTCAGGGTTTCAAGAAACGCGATGACGATGGGACTGATCCTGAGAACATCCGCATACTTGTATGTCTTGTGATCCGTGTCGTAGAGACATTCCTGAATGTGAACATGATTTCGGAGTTGCTGATACAGGTCATGGCCCAGGCCACGAACACGGATGTAAGTGGCCCGTGGCTTGAATTGCCCTTGGGTTTGGGTTTGGGCCAACTCAAACAGGTTGCCTGTGCTCTTGGCGATCTGCGAGGCCAGTTGGTCGAGCTTCTGTAGACGCTCGCGAAACGCCTGATCCTTGGGCGTCCTGGTCGCGGCCAACAGCAGTGTGAATGGGTCGTTGACCCGTCGTGCAAAAGGGGACGTCATAGCCGATAGTATACGCAGAGTTAACGGCCAGAAATCCTGGCCGGAGATCCTAGAAATCGAGCAAAAAAGTTAGTTCCCTTGTTTTTAGAGTTGGTTCTCTCTGACTTAGAGTTAGTTTCCATGCATTCTAAATCAACAACTTAGATTTTTGAATCGATACCGGATCACAGCCTGGATGCAGCACTCAGCGGGTCTGTCGCTCCCCTCTTCCGTAGAGGCTCAATCCCCATTGTAGACGAACTCTGACCAGGCCAAGTTCGTGCTCAGAAGCACTCACGGTCTACGAGTGCGTCGTACTCTATCATGCCCCCGCTAAAACCGCCCCTATCGCCTCCTGAGCGCCTGTGAACCGATCCCAGTCCTCTCCGACTCACAGACGCTCTGAGCGTGATAGGTGGCGAATCCTACGTGATGTTTTTCGCCCGCCACCGATTCCAATGCTGTTCCATATTCGACTGCTCGACTGAATACGCATCGGAATACTCCAGACCAACCTCCGGAGAACGTCGGAGGTACCCACGACCAAAGGTACGTCGCTGTGGATGTTGCAACTGCATGAAGTAGTCGACGACACACAGATTCCGTAACGCCAGATCCAGATTGCACCACCGTGACCACTGATCCCGCTGAATCATCCCCGTCCCCAAGGGTAGATACTTGCCGGAATCGATATGCTGATTCCAGAAACGGGCCTCATGCCCAACCTGTTCTCGCCAGTGTCGACCGATCCGCTCGGACATTTCCCAACCACTCAACACCGCGCTCCCATCGAAGAAGAAGAACCACTGGTAGTAAAACCCCTTGTAGGCCGCATAGGAGAGCTTCCAGATAGAGCCGACCAGATGCTCAAACAGACCGCTGGTGGCGAAGCTCTGGGCAAACGCCTGTTGGTGGTCTAAGGTTTGATCCAGCGTGATGTACGGTCGACGTTTCCTGGAGCAGCGCACCGGATCTCGATAAGTCAGTTCGATCCGACACACCATCAGTTTTTCCGTGCGTTCCAGCCGAGACTTCACATAGGAATGCAACCGCTGATGACGATGCTGCATCTCACGATAGCGTTGCTGGATGTCGAGGAAGAACGGTTCGGAGTGAAAGAGCGACCGTAACGCCTCGACACAGGTCTGGAGTACGTCATAGACACGTTGATGATCGATCGTGATCGCGTCCTCACGATAGAGCTGGATAATCTCCTGAAGATCAGGCGGCTGTTCGACCTGTCGCAGGAAACAGGAGACCCAGGGATCGAACTCATGCTGCGGAAAATGGCGACGGATCAGAGGGGCATCAAACCGAATCGCCTGATAGAGCTTTAAACCCAGTGGGTGCTTTTTGACATCGAGATACGTTTGACCCTGAAGTGTACGCTGCAACGTGAACAATGGATCGCCATGTTGGTGTTGGTCTAAGGCCAATCCGAGTTCGACCACACGGATCAGGGCATCGAGTCCGTCCTGATCCCGACTGATGTAACGTAAGGGTTCTTCAAGCTTGTTATATTGACGCTGCAACAGACTGTCCCGGAGGATAGGGTAAGCGTCAAACAGCGCATCGTCGATCTGGAACATAGTGTACCTCAGACGTAGTGGGATGGAAGCTTTGGCTGGATCACCCTGTCAGTTGGACGTCTCCTGGAAAGTTTCGATGTCGTCTCCAGCCAAAGCATGTCACGTCCGAGTATTTTTTGGACTACCCTGACCTGTCGGTCGTGTGATCCGTCGATGCTGTTTGACGTGGACGACCCCGTTTGACCGTCGTTACGGGTTTGATCCATCCCCGTCCAAAGGCTCGCCGCCTTCCTGTATGTTTCAAACTGATAAAGTCATCGACCTTGCACAAATACTGAACCACGCGCTGTAACGCTTGCCGTTTGGTTTGATCCGCATGATCGATCTGTCCGATTCCCAGGTGGCGATATTGGGTTTTGTAGACATTGCAGTTCCAGTAAGTCGCGTGTGAACCGACGATGACTTTCCAGTGTTCACCGATCAAGTGTCCCAGTGTCATATCCTCCCGAACCTTGGACCCATCGAAAAAGAACAGCCAATGGGTATGAAACCCTTTCAGAGCGCCGTGTTCGATTTTCCAGACATATCCCACGAGATGTTCAAACAGCGGTTCACGTTTCCAACTCCGGGTGAACCGCTCACGGTACGCTAAGGCGTCTTCAAACGTCACCGGTGTCCAATCACGATCATGACACTGAGACGGCGTTAGAAACGACAAATCGACCCGGACCACCAACAGTCGCGCATAGCGTTCAAACAGATAATTGATATAGTTCAAGCTGCCTTGGTACAAGTCTCGACTCGCCTGCCGTCGAATTTTGATCCGTTTCGCCATCTCTGAACCGGCCATGAACAACCGCAACCCATTGGCAAACTCGTTGAGATCCTCCACCAACCTGAACACATCGACGCTATCCGGGTGCTCGTGATACATCTGGACCCTGGAGACCAAGGATTCGTCGGCGTTGAGGTGTTGGAGAAAACACTCCACCAGCGGATCGAACACATGAAATGGAAAATGCTCACAGATTTTTAAGGCATCGACCCGGATCGCTCGAAAGAGGATTTCTCCTAGCGAACCACGACGCATGAAGAGGCGTGGTTGACCGCGTCGCTGTCTGACCTGGAACAGGACATCACGATTTCGGCTCAGGGCGATCATCAGGGTATTGAGACACTTGACTTTATCTAAGGCGTCCTTGTCTTCTGTTCTGATACGCTGGGCATTCCCTGGATCGTTGACCAGCAAACTCTCATCCAGCGCATAAAAAATCTCAGGCGGCATTTTGGCATTGTCGATCATCATCACTGTCGCTCACCGTGTTGTTAACCAGGAAACCAAGACCGATGGCGGGGAGGTCTGGAACGTGAATCTTCACGTCACACCATCGACAGCGGAGGTATTTTTTTATCTCTATGCTCTCGGTCTGTTCGTGGGTCTAACAGGATGGACAGAGGTTCAGGACCAGGAAGGTTGATCCGTCTGATCGTTGACGTATGGAGTCAGTCCGTCTATCAGGATCGGGTCGTGATGGAAGATCGCTCGTTGGCACCTCTGGACATCCAGCCCTGAGACTCTTCAGGACGGATGGATTCTTTTACTGAAAGGTAACACTCTGGATCTAGCTGAGAGGCTTTATGTATCTAGCTCGATCTCTGTCTTGACATTCATACTGTATGTATGAATGTACTGTGTGGCTCATGGGGCGATGTATCCCTTCTGGCGCTATCAGGCTCTGTCTCTTTTCTCTACTAAAGTATCTGTTTATAGGCGCGCTGTTAGCGAGTTTCTATCAGGCTCTCTCTATCAGTAGGATGATTATGATATAAACAGGTCTATGGATAGCTCTGTTGAACAGGGCGCTATAGGCTATTGATGTATGTACTAAAGTGTTAGATGGTCTTATGCGCTATGAAGTATCAAGTGCTCTATGGGCTGTTAAGCCTATGAATGATCTGTGCCAGATAGCTGTTGTGCTTATCTAACTCTATATACTCCAGAAGTCCCCTCGGGTTTCTCGTCCTGAAAACCCCTGAATCACCAGGATCTTTCAGGCGCGGTCCTCCTTGAAATCCAGATCAAACGTCGCTGACGACTTTCAAAAAAGTTAGGGTTCCAGCGTCGGTTCCGAATCAGATCGATTCCCCCCCGGCGACAGACCCACACGCTGGTCATAAAAAGTTGGATCGGACTGAAAAACAGTCACATATATCTCAGGTGAGGAGTCTTCGGACTCCGTATTAAAACGTCCGCGGCAATCGCTGGAATGCTGAGATTTCATCGCGCTGCAATCGCGTGGCGTTTTCCCCTGTCATGTTACGTATGAGGTCACGGTCATGGTGTTGTCATGTCCACACTGTCAGTCGATGAAAATCGTCAAACGGGATGTCGCCAAACGGATGGGCGGTCTGCTGGGAACGGTGGGAGGAGCGGCCTCTGGAGCGGCCAAAGCGATGGAGGGTGCTCAGGTGGGCAGTCGTGTCGGTCTGGTCGCCTTTGGTCCGATGGGAGCGACCCTGGGAGGTTTTGCCGGAGCCTTGCTGGGTGGCTTGCTGGGAGCGACGACCGGTGGGGTGGCGGGTGCCAAACTCGGTGAGGTGATCGATGCGCAGGTGTTGCACAACTGCGAATGTCTGCACTGCGGGCATCGCTTCAGCGATCCGAACGCCGACGAGGCGTTCGATCCGGGGGTCTTTCGCGCCTGAAAGACTGTGTTCATGTTCACACCGCGCTCGGAGGAACCGGCCATGCCGCTCTCAATCAGTGTCCATGCCGTGGCGAAGATCCAGGTCAGCGCCGACGGGCGACCGTTTGAACACCAGGGGCGAATGCATTGGTGGCAATCGCTGTTGTTGTTCGACTGTCACGACGCCCTGATCGGGGAGATCACGCTGCATCTGCATCGTCCCGAGGTGGCCTTACCCGTCGGTGATCAGCCGCCGTACTGGGGTCTCGATCCCCAGCGTCAGCCGTTGGTCATCGAGGCCGATGAGGCGCCGTTCTAATCCCACCCTCACACACGGGACCACGGTCCCGTGTTTTCCATGGAGGTTCATCATGGCTCAGTCCATGCAACCGTCCAGTCCTGATCTCCGTCTCCAGGTTCCCGAGACGACCCTGAGCGCACTCGGACTGGATACCACCACCTGGCAGGTGCTCACCGAGAGCATCTTTCCCAACGCCAACACCGCCCAGGGCATCCTGTTGGCGGTGCGCTACTGTCAGGCACGCGGACTCGATGTGCTCAAGCGTCCGGTCAACATCGTGCCGATGTGGAGCAAGCGGCTGGGTCGTGAAGTCGAAACGATCTGGCCGGGGATCAATGAGGTGCAGATCACCGCCGCACGGACCGGTCAGTATGCGGGTCTCGATCCGGCGCAGTTTGGTCCCGATCAGAACCGGACCTTTCAGGGACGGGTGAAAACGAACGGCAACTGGCAAGACGCTCAGGTCGAGGTGACGTTTCCCGAATGGTGCGAGGTGACGGTCTACCGTCTGCTGCACGGGATGCGTTGTCCGTTCTCCGAACGGGTGTACTGGTTGGAAACCTACTCACGCTCGGGCGGGGCGTACTCCGAGGTGCCAACCGCCATGTGGATCAAGCGACCACGGGGACAATTGTTGAAGTGTGCCAAGGCCGCCAGTCTGCGAGCTGCGTTTCCCGAGGAAGCCGACTATACCGCCGAGGAAATGGCCGGCAAGTCACTCGAACCCGAAGAGATCCTGGTCGACACGCCGTCCGTTTCGACCGACAACACCCCCGTCGACCCACCTGAGACGCCGGACTGGATGGCTCAGATCGATGCGCTGATCGAACGGGCGGCCAACAGCCAAGCGTGGAACGCGGCCCAGGACTACTTTCACCAGCGGTTCTCCGGGGAGGCCCTGAGCTATGCGCTCCAGGGACTGGAACGTGCCCAGGAACAGGCCCTGTCGCCGACCGCTGAAGCGGCCTGATCCCATCCCGCTCTCTCAATCCTTTTTATCAAACCGCTCTCTCAACCCTCTTCAGGTCAGTCATCCCCGGATGACTGGCCTTTTTTACGGCCTGGAGATCTCGAATGCACACGATCGATCATCGTCAACGCACTCCCGAGTGGCACGCTTGGCGTGCCCTGGGGATCACGGCGTCGGAGTCGCCGATCATTCTCGGGCGCTCGCCGTACAAGACGCCCTGGCAACTGTGGGCCGAACGCACCGGTCTGCATCCCCCGGAGGATCTGCGTACCAACCCCGTGGTTCAGCGGGGAATCGCCCTGGAAGACACGGTGCGTCAGGGCTTTGAACGTCGGCATCGAACACTGTTGATGCCGCTGTGTGCCGAATCGAGTCAGTATCCGGTGTTGCGCTGTTCGCTCGATGGACTCTCGGCCCTGGGTGAACCGGTCGAACTCAAGGTACCCACGGTGGCGACCTATGAGGCCATCCGCGACCAGGGCGATCAGGCCACGGCCTACCGACTGGCGTGGTGTCAGTTGCAGTTCCAACTCTATGTCACGGAAGCGACCCAAGGCTGGTTGGTGTTTGATCCCTGTCGCGACGGACTGGAGGCGCTGGAGTTCTGTCTGCCACGGGATCAATCCTTCATTCAGGACGAACTGGTTCCGGCCTGTCTGACCTTCTGGGACTTGATCCAAACCGGACAGGCTCCGGTTACGGACCCAACCCGCGACGCTTATCAGCCGTCTGAAACCGAGCGCGAGACCTGGACCCGACTAGCCCAGGACTACCACGCCTTGAAGGCGGAACGTCAGCGTCTGGAACCCCCGCTCAAGGCGGTTCAGGAACGGCTGCGCGACCTGGAGGCGCAATTCGTGACCCTGATGGGCACTTCCCGTCAGGCCGACTATGCCGGGGTACGGGTGACACGCTATCTGCAATCCGGGGCCGTCGACTATGGCGCCCTGTTAGCCGACATCGCTCCGACTCTGGAGGCTTCACGCTTGGAACGCTTCCGCCAACCCGCCAGTGAGCGGGTCAAGGTGACGCTGCACGCCCCTGCAACAGGTGTAGACGCCGAACCTGTCCGTGCGTCTGTTTCAACCATTCCTTCGTTCTACTTCTAACCCCCCACCGATCCAACCCACAGCGTTCCGATCTCTGGAGACGGCTCCAGGGAACGGGCGTCTGTGCGTGTTGGTGTTCAACACTGGAGAGGATTCATGTCTACCCAATCGTTCACTGTCGCCACGACCTTTGGTGTCAACGCCCGTCCCGAGCTGGAGGTCCAGGGATTCGCCGATGCGACGCATCCGCAGATCCCCATCCGTCAACCCTATGTCTTTCGTCCCGAGCTGCTGCGTGATGTGCTGGCCTATCTGCATGAGGCCCGTGGCGATGGACTGTTTCTGACCGGTCCCTCGGGAGCGGGGAAGACCAGTCTGGTCACACAGATCGCCGCGCGGTTGAATTGGCCGGTCCAGGCCGTGACCTGTCATGGCCGGTTGGAACTCAGTGCCCTGATCGGTCAGTTCGTGCTGGTCAATGGCTCGACCCAGTTCGTCCATGGTCCGCTGTCGGTGGCGGTGCGTGAGGGTCACATCCTGATCCTCAATGAAATCGACCTGATGGACCCCGCGGAACTGGCTGGATTGAACGACATCATCGAGGGTCAACCGCTGGTGATTGCTGAAAACGGCGGTGAGGTGATCCGACCGCATCCACGCTTTCGGCTGTTCGTCACCGGCAACTCGGCGGGAGCCGGGGATCGTTCGGGACTCTATCAAGGGGTCCAGCGTCAGAATCTGGCGTTCATGGACCGCTTCCGGGTGATCGAGGTCCGGTACCCGGAGCCGGAGGTAGAAAAGGCGGTGATCCAGGCCGCCGCTCCCAAGCTGCCGGAACTGATCATCGACAAGATGCTGTTGGTGGCCGCTGAAGTACGACGGTTGTTCCAGGGCAGTCAGGAAGGCGAACCGGAACTGACCGTGACCCTCAGTACCCGGACCCTGGTGCGCTGGGCGTCTCTGAGTCTGACCTTCAAGGGCGCGCCCAATGTCTTTGCCTATGCCCTGAGCCAAGCCTTGACCGCACGGGCCGAACCCGAGCAGCGGGAGGCCATTCATCGTCTCTGTGCCGACATCTTCGGCGACTACTGGACGACGACGCCATGAACCGCTTCGAGTTGTATCGGTTCCGGCATCCCGATGGTCGGTCCAAGGAGTGGGCCTATCGGGATCTGGGTAACGGCGAGACCGAGATTCGCTGGGGACCAGCCCGACACCTGGGGCAATTCCAGTGTAAACCGTTGCGTGTGACCCTGGATCGAGCACGGGCCAAGCTCCGTCAGGGGTACACCTATGTCGGTGCGGTCTGGCTCGATGCGCAGGGACGTCCCACGTCATCGGCTCCATCCTCCACGCCAGATCGTCGTCGTCCCGCCCTGAAGCTCTCGGACCTGCTGGGTCCGACCGACGACAGCTTCTACTTCTGACCAAACCTTTCATCGCCCACAGCGGCGTCACGTTCGCCGCTGGGCGAACGTGTGCGTCGTCGTGTCATTGAGGAATACGCCATGCACGTCAACCCCACACTGACCACACTCACCGATCAGGTCACACTGATCATTCTGTCGATCTCCATCTGGTCGGGTCGCAAAAAGCTGCGGGCCGAGGATCTCAAGCTCGGTACCGAGATTCCACCCGAGGATCTGGTGTCGCTGGGATCGAAACGCATCTGTGATCCCGACACCCTCAAGGGCTTCCATCGCCTCAAGCAGGCCGCCGAACGGACCTGTCTGCGGGTCGGAACCCGCTTTCTGGGCGGGTATGCGGTGCCCAAGGTTCACGCCGAGTCGGTGGCCGAGCAACTGGCGCACCTCAAAACCGAGTTCGATCAGGAAACGCAGACTTTTCTGTCGGGCTACGACCAGGCGCTCAATGCCTGGATCGCCAGTCTCCCGGCCTGGGAAGCGCCGATTCGTCGGGCGATTGAACCGGCGAACCTTGTGGCCGGTCGGTTGCGCTTCGGCTATCAGTTGGTGCAGATCACTCCGGCTGAACAGTCGGGAACGCTGGAGGACGAGATCCAGGGATTGGGCGATGGCGTGTTTGCCGAGGTCGCACAGATGGCCCGTGATCTGGACGGGAGCTTTGAGGGCCGTGACCGACTCCATCGGCGGGCGCTGGGTACCTTTGGACGTATCCGCGACAAGCTGGCCTGTCTGTCCTTCATCGATACGCGAATCCAGCCGGTGGTCGACACCCTGGATGACTGGTTGGGACGGCTGCCGGACACCGCGCCCATCACCGGGGCGCTGTTCAATGAAGGCATGGGACTGGCGTTGTTACTGGCCGATCCTGAACGTCTGGCCCGGCATGGAGCCGGTCAATGGACCCTTCAGCAACACTTGGCGGCGACCTTTGCCGCGTCCACACCGATGTTCGTTCCCCCATCACGGGGACTTCCGGAGCGGGCGGATCAGGCTCACACCGTCGATTGTCCGTTGGTCACAGCGGACGAGTCCGAGATCCGCAGTTTCTTCTTCTGATCCCTGACAGACCGACACCGTTCGTTCCCTTCCCTGATCCGGCGCTTCATCCCTGGGGTGAAGCGCCTTTTTTTATGTGGAGATCCTCATGTCCCTGCACACCTTGACCCGTGCCCTGCCGATCGTGGCGGCGGCCTATGGGCGTCGTTTCGGTATCCCGGTTCAGGTCGGAGGCGATCAGGCCCACACCGATGGGCGGATGATCCAGATCCCGACGCTCGCCGACACCGCTCAGGCGCACACCCTGGCCTTTGGCTATCTGGCCCATGAAGCCGGGCATGTACGCTTGACCGACTTCAACCATCCCCGTCATCCCACGGCGCTGGGTCGCTGTATCGAGAACATCCTGGAAGATGTCCGCATCGAGCAGGCGATGATCCGGGACTATCCGGGGACGCGCCAGACCCTGGATACGGTGGTCGAGACCCTGATCGCGCAGGGTCGACTCTCACCTGTCACGCCGAACAACACACCCTCTGAGATTCTGGTCAATGGACTGCTGGCTCTGTCCCGAGCACGTTACCGTCGGCAATCGGCGCTCACCCGGCACGCACAGACCGCCGATCAGGTCATGCGTCAGGTGTTTGGCTCCCGCTTCGTGCCGCGTCTGCATGGACTGCTGACCGAGATCCCCACCCTCACGAGTACAGCGGAGACGATCGCCCTGGCGCAACGGATCATTGCCCTGATCGAGCAGGAATCCCAGGAGCCGGAGGATTCCGGGACGTCGACAGCAGCCGACACCGGGGAGGGCGAGCCGCCGGAAAGCCGTCCGGGATGTGGGACAGACCGTGATGATCCGTCATCCAGAGCCGAGGCTGAAGCGGATTCACCCACGTCCCAGGACACTGAATCTGATCCCCAAGACGCGACTGGAACCGGAGCGGAAGATCAGGACAGGATTGAGGCCACGGAGCACACGACCAACCCCAGGCGTCAATCGACGTCGAACACGGACACCGATCCGGCGTCAGTGGACACCACAGCGGGACGACAGACCACGCCATCGAGTACGGACTTGGTATCCAGCGCGATGCAGGACGCCCTTCAGTCGACGCTGGAGGCGGGTGAACACCAACTCCCCGAGGATCTGTTTCAAACCGTTGCCGAAACCTTGGGGGCGCAGAGCGTCTATGCCCCGACCCTGTTGCCGACCATGGAGCGCTTTCGGGGTGAACCCCATCCGGGTCAGTCGGCGTTGCAGCGAGCGAAGATCCATTCGGCCAAGCTGACGGCGCGTTTGCACGCCTTGGTCGAGGCTCAGACCTTGGAGCAGACCCAGATCACACCACGCGGACGGGCGTTGTCGAGTACCCATCTGCATCGCGCCGGTGTGGGCAATCCACGGATCTTTCGTCTCCGGGATCACAAGACCGCCCCAAATACGGCCTTGCATCTGCTGATCGATCTGTCGGGGTCGATGGCCGGTGGTCAGGATGTCCTGGCGTTGGACGCGGCACTGGCCCTGGCCTTGGCCTTGGAACCGATCAAGGGCGTGTCCTGTGCGGTATCGGCGTTTCCAGGGATCGAGGGTCAGGAGGATCGGATCACCGGTCTGCTGGGGCACGGTGAACGGGTCGCCACCCGTGCTGGAGCCTTCGTGCAACGTGGACGGGGTGGTACCCCGATGACCGGTGCGCTGTGGTTTGCGGCGGCGGATCTCTTGGGACGTCCGGAAGCGCGCAAGGTGATCCTGACCCTCACCGATGGGGTTCCAAACGACATCGACAGTACCCGTGACCTGATCCGACAGGCCACGGCAGCGGGTCTTCAGATGCTCGGTGTCGGCATTGAAGTGGATGTCTCGCGAGTGTTTCCCCACGCCATCCGCATCAATGACATCGCCGATCTGAAGCGCGAACTGTTCCACATCACCGAGCACCTACTGCTCGCCTAGTCCCGTCCTTCATCCATCCCTGGAGACAGTCGGCCTGTCAGGGGCCGGCGTCTCCATCCTTCATGGAGATCCATCATGTCCCATCCCAACCCATGGCGGGTGCTGGAGTCTGATGCCCAGCGTCGTCCCACCCTGAGTTTTACCGAACGCACCCTGGTGGCCGAGGCCATCGACTGTCTGGAGCGGCACTATCGGGTCGCTCAAGAGGCCCTCACCAGTCCGGACGCCACCCGCGACTACCTGAAGTTGCGTCTCTACGGACTGACCTATGAGGTCTTCGCGGTGCTGTTGCTCGATAACCGTCATCGCGTGTTGCGCTACCAGGAACTGTTTCGCGGTACCATCGACACGGCCTATGTTCATCCCAGGGAAGTGGTGCGCCTCGTCATCGAAAGTGGAGCGGCAGCGGTCATCTTCGCCCACAACCATCCATCGGGGAGTAGCGACCCGTCCCAGGCCGATCGGACCTTGACCCGCAAGCTTCAGGACGCCCTGGCGTTGATCGAGGTGCGGGTGCTCGATCACATCATCGTCGGTGAGGGGCGGGGCATGTCGTTTGCCGAACAGGGTTGGCTCTGAGCAGCGTGTTGTCGGGTGACTCGTTCCCTCCAGTGCAGGAGACACGGCTCAGGTGGGCCGTGTCTCCTGTTGGATCGGAGGCTTTTTCTTTTTCGACTCAACGGATACGATTCAAGGGTTACAGCCGTTGGGATGTTGTTTTCTGTACGAAGGCTAGCGCATTGATTTCGGTTACAGTATCGCTTGACTTATTGTGTTCAAACTGAAGAAATATGAATTCTTAGTGCTCAACGTTAATCAGCAAAATATCCAATATGAAAAAAATCACCGTACATTGTAACTCCGGATCTGATTCGGAGTGTTTTGGAACCGTAGACGTTCATCTACCTTATGCTGGAAGTTATGCGGCTAATCCGAATTGGGTTTTTGATAATGATCAAGAAAGAAAAGTAGTTGAAAGCGTTTCAATAATGCCTGACCGCTCTCAAAGAAAGCAGTGGCTAGAAGCTAATAGACACCATCTTACTGAAGAGCAAAAAGAGTTAATCATAACTCAAGGGTTTTTTGATCTCGATTACGATGACATTGACGATAAAGAAGTGTGTGGGGCGTGCGGAACAGATCAAGAGCATGGAGACGACGATGATTGATGCTCAATCCCTTCTAGTCAAGGACTTCAGGATAAAGGTATAACCGGGTCGCTCGGATTCGGCGGTACTCCGAGCGATCTCAATAGCGGTGCGTTCGGTTTCAGCGCGGATGATCTTGGAGTATGACACACTCCGCGATCCTTGACGCATCTCATACTGAATGCGATAGCTTGTAGGCGACGCCTGTTGCACCGTCACGCTTTTCAAAACAAATCTATAACCAGGGCGTTCAGACTGCGCCTGTCCCTTGACGATCTCAATGGCGGTGCGTTCCGTCTCCGCTGTGACGGTTCTGATATGGGAGACGCTGTTGTGTCCGTGGCGTAGTGCATAGCGGATGGTATAGCGCTGATCGGCCCAGGCGGTCGATCCGAGGATCGCCAAGACCATGAACGGGAGCGTCAGGCGACCGACAGACCGCGACGGGTGGCTCCGATCCTGCGTTGGCTCCGTGAAGCGTTGGCCTCGCATACGCGGCTACTTCCAGGCACACACACTGGCCTGGGCATTTGTCCAGCAGGCTCCATCACGGGTCAGACGCCCCAGATCTGAATGCGCATGTGAGGCATAGGCGTCCTCGTTCCAGAAGCCAAGGGCGACGCCGGGTTGCTCGACCTGGACCATTGCAAAATAGGCCGGCGTGTAGATCTGGAAGCTACCGTCCGAATCCAGCGATCCCGTACAAGGACCATCGATGTAGCGCTGCCCCCGGACCTCCAGGCGGCAACGACTGAACCGCGTGGACTCCGGATCGGCGACAGCGACCTCCAGGGCCTCCAGGCGCTCACGGTAGGCTCTGACCAGACATGGGCGATCCTGGCACTGGTTACGCTTGGCGAGCCATATCCGTTGCGACTTCTTGAGCGCCTGCCGGGCCGAGTCTCCCGATGTGGCACGCCATACGGCCTGATACTGTTCCGCTAACACTACGTCCAGTGCGCCGAGTTCCGGGTCTTGGCAAATGGCGTTTTCCACTAGCGTGGCGGCTTTGGAACAGTCAAACGACGGCTGCGCGACCGTGTGCAGCATCTGCAACGCCAGACCCGTAGCCAGTACAATCCGTGCGATCGTTTTGAGTGTCATCAAAGCCCCCAACAGGTGATCTATGCCGATTCGACCGCAACCGAGAACCTACCGCTGTCCTCAATGCGGTTGGTCAACAACCGTACATCCTAAAAGTGACGCCCTGAAGCCCAGTGAATACTTTTCAGAATGCCCGTCGTGTGGTCATCAAGACCTGCACACCGAATCCACTCCCTTGGCATTGACACTGGCGGGCCAGCTATTTTCGCGGATTTCAAGGCTTCGCAAGCCGTAACACGATCCTGGCGTCAACCGGCTTCCCAGGCGCTCCGAAACGTCACGGTGCTGCCTGTCTGAATTTTTGTACCTGGAGCGGGAGTAATTCGATAAGGGCAACCATAGCCACTAAAATCAGTATCTTCCGGTCCGTGAATAGAGATTTCCTTGGGTACAAGTCCTGCATTCTTCAGCGTTTCACCATAACTTAAATCACAGTCGGACGCTGGGTTTGGAACAACTGTTAAGGTATCGGCTGCGGCTTTGTCGGTATTACGCGCCGATGTCGTGCGAATCTTGAACGGTTTGAAATCTTCAGGAACCAGCACCTTCTGGGCTAGCAGGTCGACTTGCTTGCCTTCGATGATCGCCGTAGCCTGATCGACAACAATGGTCAGATCATCGTCGCAAAAATGCTCACTTTCAGCGAACGCATCAGCGTAGCGATCAGCCGATCCATTCCCGAAAGTGGCGATCTCCAAGGTTCCGGTAGCGATACTCTCGCCTGAAGCATTCAACGCTGAAAACGATACTTGCAGGTTTTCAATCGATTGCAGTCCGCTGTCAAAAAAGAATACCGCCGAGCACTGGCCCTGGTTGGCAAACAGCTTGTTCGTGTTCCAGAAGCGGATCGTTTCGACATCGGCTGCACTTGAGGCTGCCGCCAAGCATTGATCCGAGTAAGCATAAGGATTCGCCCGATCTTTCTCAGCACACCAAGAATCCCCGACTGGGTATCGACACTCAGGAGTGGCGTCCGGTTGCGGTAAGCATTTGGCTGAAACTAAACCGCTCAGTAAAGTCAAAGCGAAAGCGCTTAAAATATATGTGTTAGCTCGCATTTTATAACTCCATTTTTTTTAATTCAGCCAGTTGACGACATGCTTGCAGGTTTAAATCAACGAATTCATTCCAGCTGTATAAATGCGCATAGTGCAGCCTATATTGTAGGTCTACACGACAGATGTCAGGTCTGTTGGCATAAATAGTGCAGAATTTGCTTATTTCGTTGTAATGCGAGCATATTCCATCACCACGGTCTAAAAATCGTGTTTCCTCAGCCAAATTGACATTCTGACAACACAGTCCGCAACGGTTACAGGGAAAGTGTTGCATTATTCACTTAAACTAACGATGCCAACCACTTTCGAGTACTGGTAGCATTACCTATTTCGTAGGGAAGCTCAATACCTCGCTTTTCCACTTCCGCCTTCAAAAGAAGGCTGCGCTCAATTTCAGTATTGCAGGACGTCAGTTCTTGCGAAAAAGCATGAAATTCAACAGTGTCAAGATTAAACTCAAGCCGACTCAACTCAAGCAAATAGCGATCAAGTTCCGCATTGATCGCTTTGAATTTATTCACAGAATCGGCATGAGGCATAATCGATTCAGCAAAAGCCCATATTTTTTGGGCTAATGTACTGTAGATCATAAAATAATTGAGTCCGAGTGTAATCACTCCTGTGATCAGCGCACTGGCAAAAGCCGCTAGCTCGCTACCAAACGGAAAGCTGAGGAATGGTATCAATTGAGTGTAAATCATTGTTCCTGCTACTGTGGCGACCGCCACAGACAAAATTGACACCACAGATTTACAGAGATCGACAAAACCAAGTCGCTCAGGGTTAAAAATAATCAATTTGATGGCTTTAACGATATGCGCCCACATCTCGCGAATAATCTTGATAGCCATTTTTTGAGTGGTGGCAAAAATATTAAAGACAGTGGTCGTAACGCTAGAGAAAACACCTGCAAAAACACCATCCTTGAATGCAATCAAAAAATCTTGGAATCGCGCTTTAACGCGCTGCCATATACCTTGCAATGTCTCTTGAATGCTGTTGAAAAATTCATAAATATCAAAGTTATTTTTGATTTTTTCAAAAATGATAGGAATTTGAACACGAAGCTCAAACCAGACTTCGGCCAGGATCAGACCTAGCATTTGTCGAGTGCCCATCTTCAGTCCAGCCAAACCGGATGCTGTAGCAGTCTGTTTCAAAAATTTGCTGCTCGTGTAGTATGTAACATTGACTTGCTGGTTGTATGCTTCCCTAGCAACTCGATCTCTTTCTCGCATTGCATCAGGATCAACAGACTTAAGTTTTTTAATTTTTTCCTCTTGTTTTTGAATCTTGCTTTCAAGTTCACGAATTTTTTGTTTTTGTTCCAGCGTATCACTTGGCATACTAGAAAGACGCCGCTGATAGTCGTCTAGAGTTTTTTCATGCGTATTAATAAGATTAGGTAGTTTTTCCAGATACTGATCAATAGGCGTTTGCTTTTTTGACTTATTAATAGTCTCCGATGTTGTTTGAAGATTGCTATCTTGGTTAGCTAAGTTAGAACCGTCTAACTCGGCTAAAACTCTCCCAGCATCATCATGTATTTCCTTAGCACTGATTACATGATCAAGATTACGCTGCTCATTGCGATCCATAACGCTGTCACTGTATGAATAGTAAAGTTTGCCTTCCTGCTGTAGCTGTTTATCTCTTTTTCCAGTTGCTTTATAATTTTCATGTGTATGATAAGTTTCTGAAGAGTATTCACCTCGATTTTCATAACTTTTCTTTTCTGCATCAGTAGCCCAAGTTCCTTGGCGAACATTGTGGATTGTATTTACATCACCACCAATCTTATCCTTAAATAAAATAAAATCTAATCCAAAAGTAGTGACAAAGCTGTTAACAACTGTTTTTTCGAGTTCTTCGAGCCAGGGATATTCAGCGGCTGCGGTTTGCATAGTAATACTCACAAAAATAAGATAAAGAAAAGGGGGATTTTCTCCCCCGAATATTTAACTAACAAAATCAGATCGCGGCGATCCCTCCAGCATCAGATCGAGCCTTGATCAAAACTTTGTCCAAATTCGTCTCGTTGACAATCATAAAATCGTCTTCATCTCTTTCCATTACAGGCACATCATTTTCATCTTTCAGAACTTCCCCATTGACTTTTTTGACCTTAAATATTGGCGTTGTAATAACATCTACTAGAATAGCCGCCAAAGCATAACCATTTTCGATAATCCGTATAATTTCATCATTGAGTTTGGCTAGCTCCGCCTCTTTATCAACATTTCGGCCTTTCAGGTCTTCCAAGAAACTGTCGATTTCCTTAAGGCTATCAAAGTACTGATTGAATTGACCATAAATCGAGGAAAGTACACCTTTGATCTTACGCGCATATTCCTCGGTTAAAATCAACTGTTCAATCGCCCTGCCAAGCTTTCCGACAGCTTCACTGACTTCAGTGTCAGCCTTACGCGCATTCTTAAGCGCCTCCTCACCATGACTGTTATAAGCCCATCCTGCAATTGCCAATATCGGTGCCGCAACGGCTGCACTTAGAATAGCTGTACCACCGGCCATACCTAAGCCGCCTGTCGCTAGCGAACCACCACCAATAGCCGCTAAGGTTGCGTTGGTTGCAGCAACGCCTGCAAGTGATGAAATCGCTGTACCTGTGGATGCGGCACCCAAAGCCATGACACCACCATAAACCGCGAAACCTGCCGCTGCACCGGCTGCACCGGCACCAACAACAGTGCCTAGCACACCCACGGCTGTATAGCTGTAGCTTTCGATTTTTTGCAGTTCATGCTTAGGAATACGTATTTCCAGTTTATTCTGGCGATTTGCCTGCAATTGCTGAAGAAGCTTATCGGCTAGAGTCTTAAATTCGCCAAAGCTTTGGCCGATTTCTAACTCTTTTTTTCCAAGCATTTCGAGGAAAAGTGTAGTTTCTGCTTCCTGTTCATCAAAAGCAGTTTTTTTTCTTTCATAGCGACTTTTAGCGCTTTTGACAATTTCATCTGCCTCAGAATGTTTTTGATAACCGTCGTAGCCTTTTTTGGCTCCATAAGCAGCCGTTGCTAAAGCAGCGGCACCGATAATGATTGGAAGTGGCATAGTAATAAACCTCTTTGTTAGCTAGCTTTAATCCATTCAGACATATTCCTCGCCGCTTACGGCGAATCATCTTTTTTTGCGTCTTAAAGACGCTATTAAGTGACGCTGGACCGCGAAGCGTGCAAGGCAGAACACAATACTATCCCGCTGTTTAGAAGGAATTTACTCCTATTGCATTGACTGCATTGGAAGCTGATTGTAGCAGCGCTTTCACTGATCGTTTCGTGACCCAGGTCAACTTTTTGGATATTTTCCGAACACTCGACGCAAAATGTACACTTTCCAGCTTCATTTCTAGGCTGTGACCCGGTAAAAGCACAGGCCAAGACGAAAGACCAACCTTGATAGTCTGTCACTTGCTCAATGGGCTGATCGCTGAAGATCCGTGCTAACGGCCATCCTGGATGGGGCGTTGAGACGATGTGGGTCGACGTGAACGGGGCGCGCGGCTGTCAGAGCCGTTACACTTAGAAACGACTGTAATTATTTGATCTTCGTCTCTTGACTGCCACCTGGTGGGGCGCTGGCATCCCACCACGGTGATTCGGGTGATTCGGCGTCAACAAGGCTCGTAGTAGCGTCTAAGGTGTTTCGCGCTGCTCTCTGGCGTGCCACACCCGCAGAATCACCACGCGACCGTCGTCGATCCGGTATCTCAGAACATAGCCACCCCGCCCAAAGGCTTCAAATAACTCCCGTCGCCCGGTTCCATCGTCCATCGGCGGGCCAATTTCGGGGAAGTCCGACAGCCGACTCGCCCCCTTCACGATCACTTGCGCGGCTTGGCGGGCAGCTTTTGGATGTGTGTCCATCAGGAACGCCCGTAATCGCTCCAGGTCATCGATGGCTTCCGGAAGCCAGATCACGTCGGGCATGGCGGGGCCACCTCACCTGTCGCCTCGTCCCCCCAGGTACTCAGCCAAGCACTGACCTCGGTCTGGGACACCGAACGCCCGGTGAGCTGGTAGCGCTCCCAGCGCTCCTGATCCTCCCGTTTTTCCTGCTCATAGCGCTCTTCGCGCTGCACATACTCCTCGATGGCGGCCTTCATCAGCCAATGGGGACTGCGGGCCTTGGCCGCGCTCAGGACTTTCAAACGCTGATGCAACCCAGCTTCGAGCTTGACGCCCGTGTTGACGAGTTTTTGCATGGAAGAGGCTTCATCGATAGTTGTAAGTGTTACAACTTATTACGCCAACAAACATCCACTGTCAAGAACGGAGTGCGGAGGTCAAACCGGTCGGATTCCGGGAGCGAACACCTGTGAGGCTGTTCACAGAACCGCCATCGCCTCACCCCCGTGGCTCATCCCACGGCGCACATCTGTGAAGGACGTCTCTGTTTTCATCGTCGCCACGCTCTAGTGTCTGCCCCACCAATGATTCAGGCAACGACAAGCGGCGTGGGCAACATGATGCAGACGACATCCCTCTACAACACCCCGGAACGCTCTCAACAGGAGCAGGTTCAACACTGGAACCATGAGTTGAGCCGCCTCAGTCATCCCCAAACCTACCGTGAGCGCGTGTTGGTCAATGTCTATCGACAGCTCATTCACAGTCGGAGTGACGAATCCAAGCAACCGCGTCAATAAACGCGGCTCTAAGATTCAAGCTCAACCGTATTCCAACGATCTAACCATCGTTGTTATAAAATAATCGCTTCAAGCCACAAGGTTGAATCGCTCAACCCTGTATCACGATGTCACGCTGCCACCCCATCCAGCGCACCCGTGACCAGGCGTCATCCAGGGTGTCGCTGAACGGTTCTAGGTGCTGTTCGCCTTGACCATCGAGCCATTCCGCGACGATCCCGAACTGTCCGGTACAGGTATCACGCCGTATCACCAAACGCTCGACATCACCGTGTACAATACGCTCCACCAGCTCGCCGTCGTTCATCGTTCTCTCCTTCAGCTCCAATCGACAGACAGATATTCTTGACTGTTTGCGGATGCCAATGGCGTTTCCCACGCGGAATCGCCCCTTGCGCATTCAGTTGCTTGGCAATCCCGCTGTAGCTCATTCCGGCTTCGCGCCACGTCTGCACCTGCCGTTTGATCACCTGTTCCTCGGGCTGCTCGATCAGGGCACGCCCATCCGATCCTAACTGATACCCGTAGGGAATCCCGCCCACACGTTCACCACGAACCCTCTTGGCCCTGAGAGCCGCCCTGGTGCGTGCACCGATGATCAGGCGCTCATATTCAGCAAAGGCATCGATGATGCGCCGCATTAAAATATCGGATGGACTGTCCGAACCGGTCCCCTCCCCGGCTGCCGACATGATGCGCGCCCCTTTGCGTTGCACGGCACTTTCGATCATGGCCACCACCAGCGGATCACGCCCGAGCCGGTCGCGTTTGGCGACCATCAACACATCGCCTGGATTCAAGACTCCAATGGCCTCCAGCAGCGCCGGACGCTTGTCCAACCCGGTCGACCCCGACACCCCTTCATCGCGATAAACCCCGGCCAGTTCACCCGCCGCTTTCAGACAGGCATCGTACTGCGCTTCCAGGCCGGCCCCGGAGTCGGTTTGCTGATCGGTACTGACTCGCAGATAGGCGAGCGTGGTCATCGAGGGGGTCTCCAGCGTCATCCAACACCCTTCGTACCCTACGCCGACCCGCTGCCAGCTTCAAGAACCGACCGGTGCTTGAAGATCGGGGTTAGTTTCTTTTGTTAGTTTGTTTCTTGATTACTTTATTTCTATCTTTGTTTGTTTAATCGTTGGTCATGTCTGATCCGGTGTGCTATCGTTGGGACACTCGCCCCACTCCGATCTGAGGAACCGCCCCATGCGTCCCGTGGAAGTCACCGATGAAGCAATCATTGAAGCTGGCCGCGCCCTGGTCGAGCAGGGTCGCAATGTGACCGGCTTTGCCTTACGCCAAGTGATCGGGAGTGGCGCCCCGAATCGCCTCAAGACGGTCTGGGATCGCCATCAGGCCCAGGGCCTCCCCCAACCCGAACCACGGCCCCTCCCCGATGGCATCGTCAATGTGCTCGATCGACTTGAAACCGAGTATTCAAAGCAACTGTATAAACTGGCCCTGGAAATCCAGGCGCTTGCGCATCAAGAAGCCGAGCAAACGCTACAAGCCGGTCGAGACCAGTGGCAGCACGATCGACAGGCGCTGGAACAAGAGGTAGAAGATGCCTCGCAGACGGTTGAAACCCTGGAGCAACAGATGCAAGAGCTTCAGGAAGAACGGGAGAGGTTACGTCACGAATTGCAGCAACAAGCGACGCAGATTGGAACGCTTCAAGCCCAGCTTGAACACGCCCATCAGCAGGTGCAGACGTTGACGACGGAGATGCAGCAGGAACGCGAGCAACGGACACTGGCCCGTGAGCAGGTCGCGCGTCAGGAGGGGGAGTTAGTGGCGTTACGGAAGATGCAGGCGGAATGGGCGAAGTCGAATGCGACCCCATCACAAGCGGTCAAGAAACGTTCCAGGGCGAGTGGATCTGCGTCGAGTAACGATCCGGATCGCTGATGCTCTTCTAAGACTGCAATCCGTACTTGCAGCCATTTGAACATAGCCTATCATTGGGAACATTCGGTATTGAATGCCTGCTGTAAATTAAGACATTCGATGGCGCATCACGAATCTGTATGAATCGCGAGAGATGAACGAATGGGGATCGTCAAGAATCGCACGTCCAAGCTGAAGCGGCAGACCATCACTGATTTCAGCCATGCGATGTCCAGTGCTCATGCGCTCTTCCTTGCGCGCTGTCCGCAATATGGACACCGTACCATGACGCGGGATGAATGGCTGGCCTTGCGGACGCTGGTACGGTTTCAGTACCGCGCCGGTATTCGTTCCGATACGCCAATGAATCACTGGATTTGGAAGCAAAGTCCGCCGTTTCCTTGCGATTCAGATCCCAGATCGGACGTGTTGCGTTGGCGACTGTCCAGATTGCCGTATCGCGGGTTAACGGAGCCGGACGACTCCTTTGATTATGATGCGGACATTCCATTCTGAAGCCATAGCCACCGGAGAAAACCCGATGCGAATCATCAAGTCTTACGATCCTGACACTGGCAACTGTGTTGGTGTCACCCTCGCTGATCCCACTGAGAAAAGCGGTGCATCGATCAGCGTATTCAATCGGGTCGAGACGGACGTGAAACTCCCGCTCGGCTGGTATCTGTTCAGCGATGGTCGAGGCGAATATGCGCTGGAGTGTCGTCCAACGGATGCGGATATCCTGGCCGAACTCACCTACCTGCTGGCCGAGGTGCAGGATTCAGAAGATGAGACCTTGCTAAATGTCTTTCGCCGACTGAGCGGGACGCGCTCGCCACTCTTATGGCGAGAGTTTGCGACCGATCGAATGACGGCGGTGAATGAGTCGCGCATTGAGCGTGCGGCCCAAGAGATTGTCGATGAATTGAATCGGTACGGATCTGTTTGATAGTTGGTAGAAGCAGGTACAACAGGACGCAAGAGCACGGAAGCTTGCCAAAAATGTAAGTCCGGAGTATCGAGCCATATCTAATGATCTATTTCAAAAAAACTCCGATCGATAAAAACCATTTTTTGCTCTAAGCCTTGGCTTCCAAACGGAATAATCACCGATTTCCCTTTGATTACCACCTTTGATTGACCTGAAAAATTTCCGATTAATTCCCAATTTTCAGTCCGGATCGCATCGGCAGGGCGTGCTGGAGGATGGTAAGAAAAGACATTGACTTGAAGATTAACAAATCCATCACCAACGGCTAAAATAATTTCGGGCAAGCCATCGGCATCAAAATCATGTGTTCCGGCCTGTACGAAACAGCTTTCAACGATTTCACTACTTTCATCAATGCAATCATTCTCAAAATCTGTCGGCAAATAACTGGCAATATTTAAATTCTCGAACATTACAAGGTAGTCCATTCCCGCTTGTGAGGCTCTTTTGACAATCAGCCGATCCGGTTTGATTGGCGCTTCAAATTCAAGATCCAATGAGGATGCGGCAAAAAATTCTTCAGGATGATTCCAAGTTATGGTTCGATCCAAACCGGATATCAATGTATCGGCTACTGCGCTACCAGACGCTGGTAGGTATCCGATCATGATAGCTATCGCGTAAAAAATATTTCTTTTAAACATCATAGCTTTTAAACTAATTAGAAGGCATTTTACTTACAATAAAAAAACACATTCTTATCATCATCGTTAACAACTAAAGTGCCGTTTTTTATTTGAAGCGTATAATTTTCATTATATTCTCCAGTATCTTCTACATTGCAACTAAAAACGCCTGAAATATAAGATTCACTAGAAGTCAATATTTTTTTCAACTCACAATACTGAGCGGCTGTTGAGAAGCTCGTTGTTTCAATGGAAACATAAATCTCCGAACCATTCTTACAGGCATCAACTGATTGCTCCCAGTGCCCATAAAATCGTTGTGGTATTACAGCTTTTGCAACATTCCCGGAACGCTTTTCCAGACATTGATCTGAATATGCATAAGGACTGTTAGTGTCATGTTCCGCGCACCAAGCATCGCCTTGTGGGTATCGGCACTCATCTGAAAAACTTGGATCAGGTAGGCATTTGGCCATGGCTGATCCATGCATAAAAGCAAGGGCGATTAGGGCAAGTTTAAATAAACGCATGTCAAAACCTATAAATTTATTATTATCTAATTATTCAACCTGATTTTAGTGCGATAGCCTTATTTGTTTTCTGAACAATACCCGCTACTGCCATCTGTAAGAAAGCCGCTTGGACAGCTAGTTCCCGTTTTTGGAATGACTCGGGGAGCAGGCGTTGAAGACGATATTTGCGTACAGTAGCCGCTGGAACCATCCGTTCGATAGCCATTGGGACAAATGTTGGTCAATTTCTGAACAACTTGCGGAGCCGGTTTTGATGAAGAAATGGGTGTGCAGTAGCCACTTGAACCGTCGGTACGATAACCGTTGGGGCAAGAACTACTGAGTTTCGGAACAGACGCTGAAAAAGCTTGCTGCGAGAGTACAGCCGTCAAAGCAAGAACAACTAACTTTCCAGATTGAGTTTTCAAGCTCATTTTGTTTGATATATAGTTTGTTTACTATGATTGATCGCTGGAACCGTTACGATTCAGCTTACTCAAAATTCGTTTTTACGAATGCACTCAACTAAAGCATGAGAGGCAAGTTTGCTTGTTACCATTCTTCTATGCGGAAATATAGGCATTTGAACGGAATCACCAACACTCATAATTGCGCTTTTTTGAGGAATAATCATTTGATCGTATTTTGTCCAAAAAGAAACGGGGCGCACTGGCAATAATGAGTCAACATTACTATTCAGATTTCTAAGATATGTGCTTCCTGGCCGCATTTGCAAACTACCTTTGAGCGGTAACAAGTAACTCAATACAGTCCCGTAGTGTGGGCTTGATACAGCAATAAACTTGTTTACGTTGTTCGTTCCTCCAAGATTCTGAAGATAGTGCCTGCTGACGATCCCGCCCATACTAAACCCAATCAAAGAGAATTGTTCGCCTCTTGGTATTTTACTCTCAGCAAAAATTTTCAACTGAAAGGCTAAATCTTCGATTCCTGCAATTCCGTAATTGGGACGAAGGTTTATGGAAAACGTTTTATATCCATGAGCCGTCATCAGGTTTGAGACATTCTTAAAAATGCGTTCAGTATCGAATATTCCATGTACTAAAACGATGTTTTTACTATCGCTCATACTGCCTGCGACCTTGAGCCTGTTTCAGCACTGACAGGATAGACTTCAGTCGAAATCACTGGCTTTTAGCTCTGTCAAGATGAACGGTTTGTTCACTGAAAAACACCTGATCAGTTAGAGTAAAGTATTTGAACGCATCAAAGCAGCCCGCAACCGAAAAGTTACAGACTTTGCAGGGTACGAAAGGATGTCGGATCTATCGGAAAAACAGGAGAGATAGGCTAGATCGCCCACCTGGACGATAGCGGGAACGCTGGAGGAAATGCAGGAAACGCCACCATGGGCGCTGGAGAACGGGGAGTCTGATCCCCTAGCCTGAACACGCATGTCCTACCTCCCGTCTTCCTGGACCCAATGTTGGGCGGGGTGTGTGGCTGTCGACCGTCCCTGTCTGACTGGTGACGGTCAGTGGATTGATCTGGATCGTACCCCGTTGACGGAGACGTGTAAAGGGAAAATGGATCGATGGGTTTGGATCTTTCCATCGACTCACGTCCATCATGAAGTCGAGTGCATCCTCAGCGAGGATGGTGCGATCCGTTCACAACCGGATGAGGTCTCAGTCTACACAACGCCCATCTACCACCCGCCCATTTTCGACATAGGACCGACACCCGCACGGATTGTTGTCGTGTTCGCAGGTGCCTTGAACACGCTCGCCGATCTGAGCGCCAAAGCTCGCCAGACAGTATCCAGCGCATTCTGAGGCATCACGGCATGGACGACCGGCATCAGGGTAGGGGATGACGCACATCGGCTGCTGCGCAAGACACACGCGCTTGATCTGGCCACCAGCTCGCTCGCAGGCCACCGGGTCGGTGTCGAGGGCTGGATCGGCCATAGCACAACCGGTGATGGCCAAAACCAGGATCAGCACGCCCAGGAGGACGGCGAACCACGTCAAGCCCAATCGCCTTGCTCGAACAGTCTGCATCTCGCCTCCTGTGTCTCGAACCGGTTGGGATGGGGTCGACGGCCTTGGCTCGACCGTAGACGGCTGTTGAATGGCGTCGATCGTAGTCCTTCAGGCCGTCAGGGTGAAGGGGGACCATGCTCGATGGCCTGATCCGGACTGGACACCTGGCTGACGGCTGAATGCCCGATCAAATACTGATCAGTCTAAATATCGTGGATATCTCAGTCTGCTCGATGGCTTGGGTTCCAGGCGCTGATCTTGAAGACACTACCACTTGGAGACTGCATTTTTAGGACTTTTCAGACTGGTAGGACGTTTCAGGTGAGGTTGGATCGCTTGAGACTGGGTGACTTTGGTGGCTTAATCGGACACTTTTTGTAGGATAATGGAGCGCTTTTCGGTTGGTTGCCGTTCGGTTATCCACAGGCGAGCAAAGTTATCCACAGGGGCGGTTTGCTTTTCTATACTTTCCCTTTTAATCTTTTCGGTGCGATATTTTTCTTATAAATCAATATTTTATACTGCAATACCAGTAGAGATTCCGGGCTACACCACGAGAGATTCCGGGCAATACCAGTAGAGATTCCGGGCTACACCACGAGAGATTCCGGGTATTATAGTAATATGAGTATCTAAAAATTACTGGTATCAGAAATTGTCGAAGCTCAAGCCGATCTACGTCACCAAGTCCAACAGTCTGGTTGAGGCGTGCTACTCCTTGTCTTTGGCCGAGCTACGCATCCTTCTAGCAACCATCGCTCAGATCGACAGTCGGCCAGGAGCGGCCCCAATTTCTTCTGATACGCCCTTCCCTCTACATGCAAGCGATCTAGCCAAACTGTTCCGTGTGCCGTCCAAGCAAGCCTATGAGCTGTTACGGGATGGTGCATCACGACTCTATGAACGTGATGTCATTATTGATGCGGCTACTACTGCTCATCCTAACAAGTACACTAAAAGTCGTTGGGTTTCCGCGATTACTTATGTCGAGGATGAAGGCTACGTCGATCTCTACTTTGCCCCCAAGGTGCTGCCGTTTCTTACAAACTTGGCAAGTGAGTTCACCCGCTATCAGATCAAACACGTTGCGCCCATGTCCTCGGTCTACGCAATCAGGCTTTACGAACTGCTCAAGCAGTGGGTGAAGATCGGGGAGCGTCAACTAAGCATTGACGAAATTAAAACCATGCTGATGATTGATAACGCCTATTCCAGTGTTACCGAGCTAAAACGCTGGGTTGTCACACCGGCCGTGCAACAGATCAACAAGCACAGTGACCTGAAGGTCACAATGGAACAGCGTAAACGTGGACGCACAATCACCGCCTTAATCTTCAAGATCGAAGCCAAGCGGGAAGCTCAACCTCCGCGCAAAAAGTCTGCTGCGAAACCCAAGCTCACACGAGAGTACGTCGAGAAATACGCCCATCCGGGAGAGAGCTGGGAGGACGCCAAAGCTCGAATCCAGCACCTGATTGATCAGGGTAAGACTCCAGCTTAATTTGCACATATGTACAAATGTAAATTTGTAA